>URWM01000084.1 GCA_900551655.1 uncultured Collinsella sp. | reverse complement strand
GTCGGCAGCGTCAGATGTGTATAAGAGACAGTCTGGGCTCTGAGCATGTTGAGATGTTCTGCCTGGAGAGCGAGGCTCAGATGCCCGCCAGCGAGGAGGAGCGTCGCGAGGCCGTTGAGGACGGCGCCCACATCAGCTGCGGCTGGGGTCCCAAGGAGGTTCACCTGGATGAGGCCGGCCATGTGTGCGGTATCACCTTCAAGCGCTGCACGCGCGTCTTTGACGACGAGGGCCGTTTTGCGCCCGAGTACGACGAGAACGATCTGCGTCGTGTCGATGCCGACCGTGTCGTCATGTCGATTGGCCAGTCCATTGTGTGGGGCGACCTGCTGGCTGGCTCCAAGGTGGAGCTTGGCCGCGGTCAGGGTGCCCTTGCCGATCCTCAGACCTACCAGACCGCCGAGCCTGACATCTTTGTGGGCGGCGACGTCTACACCGGTCCGAGTTTTGCCATCGATGCCATCGCCGCCGGCTACGAGGCCGCCGTGTCCATCCATCGCTTTGTGCAGCCGGGGTCCACGCTCACCATCGGCCGCAACCAGCGCCGCTACACCGCGCTCGACCGCGACGATGTCGTGATCGAGAGCTACGACAACGCGAGCCGCGAGGTTGCCCACGTGGACCGCGAGCGCGAGAAGGCCGCGCCGTTTAGCGAGTACGTCGAGACCTTTACCGAAGAGCAGGTGCGCGCCGAGACCGCCCGTTGCCTGGGTTGCGGTGCCTCGATCGTCGACCCCAACAAGTGCATCGGCTGCGGCCTGTGCACCACCAAGTGCGCGTTCGACGCCATTCATCTGGATCGCGACCGCCCCGAGTGCTCAACGATGGTCAAATACGAGCAAAAGCTCCCAAGCCTCGGCAAGTACGCATTGAAGCGTGCAATTAAGATTAAATTTGGGAAGAAGTAAAAGAACCTGACAAGTCAGTGAGCGGCGCAGAGCGTCGCTCACTGACGTTTGGCTGACATCGCACTAACCGTTGTTGAAAGGTTTCTACCTTGCATGAATTGGGAATCGTCTATCACATCATTCGCGATGTTGAGAACGTGGCGCGTGCCAATGGCGTGAGTCGCGTTTCGAGCGTCACGCTGCTGCTGGGCGAGGTCTCGGGCGTCGTTCCCGACTTGCTGCTCGACGCCTGGCGCTGGGCGGCAGATAAAAAGCCCATCACGCAGGGCGCGGAGCTTATTGTGGAGCCCGTCGAGGCCGTGACGCATTGCGAGGCATGCGGCCGCGACTACGCGACGGTCGAGCACGGCAAGACCTGCCCCCATTGCGGCAGCGGCGAGACATACCTGCTGCAGGGCCAGGAGGTCATGATCAAGCAGATTGAGACCCCTGACGAGGATCCGGCAGACGCTGCCCCCGACGGTCCTTCTGACGCTCCCGACGCCGTCGACGCCGCCAACCCCCTCCACATCGCCTAACTTGGTCGTTGGGGACGTTCTTACATGACTAGTGAATCAAGAACGTCCCCAACGACCAGTCGTTTAAGAACGTCCCCAATGACTACTTGCGCTAGTGCATAAGTCATGCTAATAGTCAAGTTATGTCTGTTTAAACAAAATAGCGGCAGTACAAGCGCATTCGCGCTTGCCTAAAATCGATATTAATGAACAGTATGCTTGTATCTGTAAAATGCATGGCTTGATGAGCGACGCCTTGGCGTGTAATGAGTCAAAAAGCAGTAACGTAATCAACTTGTAACAAACCTAGACGTTTAAACAAATAATCCAACCTTTTGCGAATTTAGCCCTAATTCCACAAACTAAACAGGTATACTTCCTTAATGTCGTGTAGGGAATACGTAGACAAAAAGGAGGTTATGTGATGGTAAGTATTGTTCTTGCTAGCCATGGTGACTTGGCGGCTGGAATCAAGCAGACGGGCTCGATGGTCTTTGGCGATCAGCCGTCTGTTGCCGTGGTCTCGCTCGAGCCGAGCATGGGCCCCGACGACTTCCGTGCCAAGGTCGAGGAAGCAATCGCTTCCTTCGAGGACCAGGAGCAGGTGCTCTTCCTCGTTGATCTGTGGGGCGGCACGCCGTTCAACCAGATCAGCGGGCTCATCGAGGGCCACGATTCCTGGGCTATCGTCACCGGTGTCAACCTGCCTATGCTCATCGAGGCATATTCGCAGCGCTTTGACGCAAAGAACACTGCACATGCGATCGCAAAACATCTCGTGACTGAGGCTAAGGCTGGCGTACGCGTCAAGCCCGAGTCTCTGGAGCCCGAGGAGAAGAAGCCGGCTGCGGCCGCCGCTGCTCCTGCAGGCGCCATCCCTCCGGGAACGGTCATCGGCGACGGGCACATCAAGATCGCCCACGTCCGTATCGACACCCGTCTGCTGCATGGTCAGGTGGCCACCACGTGGACCAAGCAGATCAACCCCAACCGCATCATCGTGGTTTCCGACGGCGTTGCTCACGACGAGCTCCGCAAGACCATGATCGAGCAGGCGGCCCCTCCGGGAGTCCATGCCAACGTCGTGCCCATCAAGAAGATGGCCGAGGTCGTCAAGGACACGCGCTTTGGTGACACCAAGGCCATGCTGCTCTTTGAGAACCCGCAGGATCTGCTCAAGGCCATCGAGGCCGGCGTCGACATCAAGGAAGTCAACATCGGCTCCATGGCTCACTCCAAGGGCAAGGTCGTCGTCACCAACGCCGTCGCTATGGGCGATGACGATGTCAAGACTCTCGAGGCCCTCAAGGCCAAGGGCGTCAAGTTCGAGGTCCGCAAGGTTCCTTCGGATTCCTCCGAGGATCTCGACGCCATGTTGAAGAAAGCTAAGGCCGAACTGGCCGCTCAAGCATAGTAAAGGAGGGTCCGATACATGTCTGCAATCACTATTCTGCTTGTTGCGATTGTCGCGTTGCTTGCCGGTATGGAAGGCATTCTGGATGAGTTCCAGTTCCATCAGCCGCTCGTGGCATGCACGCTTATCGGTCTCGTAACCGGTCATCTTCAGGAGGGCATCCTCCTGGGCGGTTCGCTCCAGATGATGGCCCTTGGCTGGGCTAACGTCGGCGCCGCCGTCGCGCCTGACGCCGCTCTGGCCTCGGTCGCCTCTTCGATCATCATGGTGCTCGCCCTCAACGGCGGCGCTACCGATCCGTCGAAGGCCGTTACCGCCGCTATCGCCGTCGCTGTCCCGCTGTCGGTCGCTGGTCTGTTCCTGACCATGATCTGCCGTACCCTGGCTACCGCTATCGCTCACGCCATGGACGGCTGCGCCGAGAAGGGCGATTTCGCCGGCATCGAGCGCTGGCAGTACATTGCCATCCTTATGCAGGGCCTTCGTATCGCCATCCCGGCAGTGCTTCTGTGCATCATCCCGGCCGAGGCAGTTACCAACGCGCTTAACGCTATGCCCGACTGGCTGTCCGGCGGCATGGCTGTCGGCGGCGGCATGGTCGCTTCCGTCGGTTACGCCATGGTCATCAACATGATGGCCACCAAGGAGACCTGGCCGTTCTTCATCCTCGGCTTTGTCCTTGCTGCCATCCCTCAGCTCACGCTGATCGCCCTTGGCCTCATCGGCATCTCCCTTGCCCTCATCTACCTTGGCCTTAAGGATCTGGCCAAGCAGGGTGGCGGCATGGGCGGTGGCTCCGGCGACCCGCTCGGCGACATTCTGAACGATTACGAGTAGGAGGGGAGTGATACATATGGCAGAGAACAAGATTCAGCTCACCAAGGCTGACCGCAAGAAGGTTTGCTTCCGTCATCAGTTCCTTCAGGGCTCGTGGAACTACGAGCGTATGCAGAACGGCGGCTGGTGCTTCGCAATGATCCCTGCGATCAAGAAGCTCTACACCAGCAAGGATGACCAGATTGCCGCTCTTAAGCGCCACCTGGAGTTCTATAACACCCACCCCTATGTTTCCGCCCCCGTCATTGGCGTTACCCTCGCCCTCGAGGAGGAGCGCGCCAACGGTGCTCCGATCGACGACGTCGCCATTCAGGGCGTCAAGGTCGGTATGATGGGCCCGCTCGCCGGCGTCGGCGACCCCGCCTTCTGGTTCACCCTTCGCCCGATTCTGGGCGCTCTGGGCGCTTCCATGGCCCTGTCCGGCAGCATCGCCGGTCCGCTGCTGTTCTTCTTCGCGTGGAACATCATCCGTTACGCCTTCCTGTGGTACACGCAGGAGTTTGGCTACAAGGTCGGCTCCTCCATCGCCAAGGACCTCTCCGGCGGTCTGATGGGCAAGGTCACCGAGGGCGCTTCCATCCTGGGTATGTTCATCATCGGCGCCCTGGTCGAGCGCTGGGTGTCCATCTCCTTCACCCCGGTCGTCTCCAAGGTCACGCAGTCTGCTGGCGCCTTTATCGACTGGGCTAATCTGCCCTCCGGTTCTGAGGGTGTCAAGGAAGCACTGACGATGTATAACTCCATCGGTGCTAACGCCCTTGATCAGGTGAAGGTCACCACGCTTCAGGCTAACCTCGATCAGCTCATCCCCGGCCTTGCCGCCGTGTGCCTGACCCTGCTGGTCTGCAAGCTCCTCAAGAAGAAGGTCAGCCCGATCGTCATCATCCTGGCTCTCTTCGCCATCGGCATCATCGGTCGCGTCTGCGGCTTCATGTAAGCACGTTTCGGCTTAAGACCGAGAATTGCTAGGCAAGGGCTTTTGAGCCATTGAAACGGACCGCACCCGGTGGGTACACTGGATGCGGTCCGATTGTTTTATTTGGAGGGCGAGGCGCGCATGGCGCAATCTCAGAACAGCACGGTCGATCTGGCAACGCCGGCAACCTGCCTGATGGGGCTTACCAGCCACGGTAATGTGATGGTGGGCAATAAGGCGTTCGAGTACTATAACGAGCGCAATCCCGAGGATTACATTCAAATCCCGTGGGATGAGGTCGACTACATCGCCGCCGAGGTTTTGCGCGGCACCAAGAAGATTACGCGTTTTGCTATCTTCACCAAGGACAACGGCCACTTTACGTTTTCGACGCGCGACGATAAAGAGACGCTTCGCGCGGTCCGTAAGTACGTCGACGAGGATAAGCTCGTGCGTTCGCCCGACTTTATCGATGTGACGGCTAAGGGCGCCAAGAGCATCCCCTCCGTTATCAAAAACCTCTTCCACAAAGGCAACTAGCCCCTCATAAGTTGCGGTGGAATAGTTCTTAAATGCGGCTTTAGATGCTTTAGGCAGGAACTATTCCACCGCAACTTTGAAGTCTGGTCATGGGGTGTATGGCGATGCAGTAAATCTGCTACACTAGTACAACATGCCTCCGTAGCTCAGGGGATAGAGCACCGCTCTCCTAAAGCGGGTGTCGACGGTTCGAATCCGCCCGGGGGCACCAGAAAAATCGCAGGTCAGACGGTATGAATCGTCTGACCTGCTTCTGTATAGATAGGGGTAAATCTCGTCTGAGGGGTGAAAAAAGGGTGAAAGTTCTTTCTATGGTGAAACCATCTCAGTTTCATATTTCACCCCGAGATTCCACCTTTTGGGCCGGTTTTCAACCCTTCCCACAGCCTGCGGGTTAGATGCAGGACCCTCCGGCTATGGAAAGCGTTGAAAACCTAGATTGACTTTGCCGTTGAGCGAGCCAGTTTCCGGCAGCCTTTGATATTTTTGATTGCTATTGAAGCCTCGTTGGACATTAGGTGACGTTGGAAGTCTGTCCTTTCGTTCTAATTCGATTTGCGCTCTGTCTTATTTTACAAAGAGGTCAGAGTTGAAGAACTCCTTCAGGGAAACGCCGAGCCCTTGTGCAATCCGGTCGATATTTTCAATTGATATGTTCCGCTTGCCGGTTTCGACCTCAGCGAAGTATGTTCGAGACATTTCAATAGAGTACGCAAGGGTTTCCTGGCTATAGCCGAGTGCGGTTCTCAACTCTTTTATTCTCAGCCCGACCCTCATCTTTATATCTAACTGAGTCATTGGCACCTCCTAATAGGTTGTGCCAATGATTCGTTTCGGTTCTATATGAGTCACACCTATATAAGTGACAATTTGGAATACAATGCCGCTAAGTTAAACCTCTGATAATTGAACTGGAGTTTGCCGATGGATGAGAACGGCTCTCGGGAAATTAAACGATCGGATTCAGCGGAGGAGGAGAACGCTAAGAAGCCGCTCGTGCTTTTCGGGCGCGAGTTCTCCCGTAAGCAGGTCTGCGTGGCTGGTGCGGGAATCCTCTGTGCGGCGCTTCTCATCGGCGGCGGGGCTTACGCCATCTCACATGCCAGTTGGACGGGAGATTCCAATGCCCCTGCGGTGTCCCAGTCAAAGGACGATGAGAAGCAGGACATGGTACTTACCCTTGAGGTAAAGGCTGACGGCTGGGATGCGGACACTTCCACGCCCATTATCGCCCATATAGAGGATGCGGACGGGAAGGTGGACTTCTACACCGCCATCGCTGCGAACAAGCAGGTGACCGTGAAGGTCGGCAAGTCCGGCACCTACACCGTCACCCTCATCCCGCCGGTGAACGCGGACGGCTCTACCTATAAGGCCGCGTCCAGTAAGGTCAAGGCCGGGAAAGATGACAAGAAAACGAACGGTACCGTCATCACGCTCGAAAAGGTGGATGCGGACAAGGTGACGAAGGATGACCTGACCGCCATCGCCAAGGACGTTGCAGCAGCCGTGAAGAAGGGCGATTTCACCCTGACCGGAGACAGGGGCGCGGCGCTCGCGAAGAAGTTCGAGGACAACATCAAGAAGAACCCGAACGCCGACGCGGATGCCGTCGAGAAGGAGACCGGGAAGGCCGAGGAGACCGCCAAGGAGGACAAGTCCGATGCGAAGACACCGGAGACCTCCGACAACAAGAAGAACGATTCCGGTTCCAAGAACG
>URWM01000083.1 GCA_900551655.1 uncultured Collinsella sp. | reverse complement strand
ATCTACACCTAAGCCTTCGTCGGCAGCGTCAGATGTGTATAAGAGACAGCAGTTGTACCGCTCAAAATGCGTGTTGATGCTCTTCATCCAATCCCACAGCATGTGACGACCGGCAATCTCAAAGCACGTCTCGTGGAACAGGTTGTCCAGGTCAAAGAAGCGACGCGTCTCGCTGTGGTCGAGCGACTCGGACTCGGCGAGAATCTGCTCGAGCCGGTGCTTTTGCTCGGGCGTGGCGGCCGAGCAGCATTTGATCAGCACGCTTCTCTCGAGCTTCTCGCGCAAAAAGCAGGCGTTCTCGGCACGCTCCATGCTGATCTTTGAAACATAGGTACCGCTTTTAGGGCGCGTTTCCACCAGCTCCTGCTCGCGCAGACGCACAAAGGACTCGCGAATGGGCGTGCGCCCAATTCCGGTCTCCTTTTCCAGACCAATCGCCGAAAGGCGCGTGCCGGGCTTGAGCTCGGCATAGATGATCTTGGAGCGCAATGCGTTGTATGCCTGGTCTTGCAGACTCTGATAATGCTGGTGCTGTTCCATAAAGCCCTCGGATATGTCCTCGGTTAGTCGAATACCAACACGTAATACTATCGCAACGCCGCTCCCCCCATAAGTTGCGGTGAAATAGGGGCTGATGGCGCCGCTGGAGCCGCTAAACAGTCCGTATTTCACCGCAACTTATGAGGGACGAAGGGTTTTACAAGTTGGCGATAATTGCCTGGGCAATCTCGTCGTACTGAGCCGGCTCGAGCGTGACGCGACCGGGGTTCATGGCAAACACGTCGCCAAACTCAAACGGATCGTCCTTGTACTTGGGGACGATATGCACATGCAGGTGATGCATGGTATCGCCGTAAGCACCAAAGTTAATCTTGTCGGGGTTGAATGCCTTGTGCAGTGCGGCGGCGACATGGCGGACATCGGCCATAAAGGCGGCGGCGTCCTCCTCGGACATGCAGGAGATGTCGTCGACATGCTGCTTGGAGGCCACGATCACGCGACCCTTGTGGCTCTGCTCCTTAAACAAGATGAGCTTGCTGGCGGGCAGGTCGAGCATGGGAATGCCAAAGGCATCGACGAGCGTGTTGTCAGTCCCGCACATGCAGTACGAGCAATCGGTGTGCTGTTCCATGGTGATCCTTTCAATCCGGGTGAAAGCGTTCGCCGCAATGCGACCGACGGGCGCAACCAAGCTGCCCGGCAGTCCACGACGAACACACAATGCGCTCTCCAACCGTTGCGAAATCGGTTTCGAGTATGTCCTTGCCATGATACCGCCAACGAGTTGTTGCGATTAGGTGAACGTTCACCTTTTTATTATTTTTCTCTTTGCAAAAGGAATCCCGTGCGTATACTAAGGCTCAAACGAAACCGATTTCGTTAAGCGTGGGCAATAGGATGCTAAGACGCACCCTACCATCTTGGCATCCTATTGCCCACGTCCTGTCATTCGCTTTTCTCCCGTCTCGTTGGCCCTTCAGTCCCATTCCGGCACAGCGAGACACTTTCTAGACGACTGACCGTGGGGCCGGCTTTTCTGCTTTTACAGCAGTGCCTCCGATAACCCTCTTTTGCCGGCCCAGGTCAGCTTTTTTCTTCACAACCGAAAGGACGGGTAGCAACATGCGACCGCTCATCATCATGAATGGCGAGAAGATCGACTGGTGCCATACCGTCATCAGAATGCTGATGTACCTGGCAGGTGTTGCGACGCTCGCCCTCGGCATGAGCATTCAGACCGCATCGGGCCTGGGCGTTGCCGCACTCACTTGTTTTGCCACGACGCTGTCCATGCTCACCGGCAAGACACTCGGCTTTTGGATCACCGCAACCTACGTCGCATACATCGCCGCACAGGCAGCCATCTTGCGCCGCGAGTTTCAGCCGCGCATTTTGCTCGAGCTCTTTTTCTCAACGCTGATCGGCGGCTTTACCGATTTCTTTATGAACGTTAACCCTCTGCACCCCACCGCGTTGCCGGCACAGATCGCAACCATGCTGCTCTCGCTTGCCATCACCGCGTTTGGCGTGAGCCTCGTCGTCAACATGGGCGTCGTTCCCAACGCGCCCGACGGCCTGGTGCAGGTCATTGCCGAAAAACTCAAGCGCCGCTTTGGCGATGTGAAGGTCGTATTCGATTGCTCGCACGTCGCCGCCTCGCTCGCGTTGTCGCTGGTCTTTATGCACAACCTGGGCGGCTTTGGCGTCACAACCGCCATCTCCGCGCTTTTCTTGGGCCATGTCATCAACGTCGCCAACAAGCTCTTCGCCCAGCGCTTTATCCGCGTGGCCTTTGGAAAATAGCGCCACCGCAAGAACTCGCGAGCAGCGCTATACGTTGCTATATCTCACTATACTTTGCTATATCTTGCTATACGTTGCTATACTTTGCTATATCTTGCTATATCTTGAGCAAAGGCGGCTCGCATGCAAACAAACCCTTTTAAGCCCACAGCAGGCAAAACACCTCCCACGATTATCGGCCGCGAAGATGTCCTCGAGGAATTCAATGAAGGCCTCGTCAACGGGCCTGGCGCCCCGGGACGCCTTATGCGCATAGCCGGCGTCCGCGGAACGGGCAAGACGGTCCTCCTTGACGAGTGCTCACGTTTGGCGCAAAGCCATGGCTGGACGGTCATAAAAGAAGTCGCAACCGAGGGGCTTTGTCAGCGCATTCTCGAGCAGCTGCAGCCCAAATTCCAGGCCAAACACGCCAGATTTGAGCCAAGCGTAGCTGGCATATCCATCGGCAGCATAGACATTGAGCGAATCGGCCCATCGCTGCGTGACGCCATGAGGCAGGCAATATCAAAGAACGGCAATGGTCTGCTCATCACCCTCGATGAGGTCCAAGACGCAGAGCTCGAAGAGGTCCGAACGCTCTCCATTGCGATTCAGCAGGTTATCGGCGAAGACCTTGATATCGCCTTTGTTTTTGCGGGGCTGCCTTCGATGATAGAAAGCGTCATCAACGGAAAGACACTTACGTTTTTGCGCCGTGCCCTCCCCTTTGATCTGAAGGCTGTGGCAGTAACCGAAGTGTCGTACTCCCTCGAAGAAACCATTGAAGCGTCTGGCATGGAGCTGCAACCAGGTATTGCCGGCCAACTTGCCGAGGCAACGCAAGGCTACCCCTTTATGATTCAGCTCGTTGGATATTACGCATGGCAACTGGCACGACGCGCCCATACAACTGTAATTGGAGAGGAAGAGGCAAAGCGAGGCATAGCAACAGCACGCGAACGCTTCTGCGCAATGGTGATTGAGCCCGCGCTGCAGCGCATTCCGCCCACGTGCATCGCTTATCTGCTGAGCATGGCGTCCTTAGGGCAGACGAGCTCGACCAGCATGGTTGCCGATGACTTAAACAAGACACCTCAACAGGTAAGTTCCATCCGCAGTCGTCTGCTGAGAGAGTCGATCATTGAGGCGCCCTCGTACGGCAAGGTCTCATTTGCCATCCCCTACATGCGCGACTACCTCAACGAACACAAAGCCGAACTGGAAGCTGAACTGTAGAGGCGGCAACTGCTCTGCAAGACGAAAACCGTTTGCGTACGGTTCTAAACAAGACGCAAACGGTTTTCGTCTTGATTTGCGTCCGGAAATAAGACGTAAATTGCGTTTTCGTACGTTTTTGCTCCAGACGCAACGCGCTTTCGTCCGACGATACGTCTGCGATCCAGACGAAAAGAGCCCCGAGCTCGTATGAACTCGGGGGCTTCTGCCACGCATCTATGAGAGGAGAAATTCGATGCGTACGGGCGCTACTCCATGTAGCCACCCTGGGATGGCGGCAACCTCGTCGTCCCCCGCCTGATGGACGCGCTCAAGGCATCCGTCCCCCTCTTTATCAACGTAACCGGCAAAATGTTCGTCGAGGAGACCATCCGCACGCACCGTGGCGTGGCCGACGCCATTGAGGCACGCAACCTCACCGCCGCGCACGACGCCATGTATCTGCACCTGGTCTACAACCGCAACATGATCGCGGAAGGCGCACAGGCGCAGTCGTGACAAAAGCGCGTGTCGCCCTTATTCGATAACGGCAACACGCGTCGCGAGTTTATTGATTCCTGCATTAATGACGTACTTTACGGCGGGAATCACCGTCTTGCCGCACTCGATATTCGTGTTCGCCTCAGGACGGAGCAAAACACGCTCACCCTCCACGTGCCCAACAGCCTCAACGCGGCATACTTTATCGGTATCCTCCAACGTCACCCAATGGTAGTCGCCCGGCACGGCAAAGCCCGCATCGAATGCAACGCAATCAATCGCGCTCGTAACAATATGGCTACGAAGCTGTCCGTTCGCAAGAGGAATGATATCGGTTACCACATCGATACCCGGACACGGGCTCCAGCGCGTCCGTACAGCACATTTCCCGTCGTCGAGCGTTACGATCTCGCTTTTGTCCACGCCGTCACGAACAAACACGCGCCCACCGACAACGAACGAAAGCACGCTATCAGGCGCAGCCTCTTCGAGGGTGCGTTGGGAGCGTGCCACGCTGAAGCCGAAGCGGCTCGAATAGGCGAACTTGCTGTACTTGTTGTCCGACTGGGCAAAGGGATGTCCCGGTACGCGGCCGCTCGGATACAGCACGACCTCGCCCCCGGTATCGCATGCCACAAGTCCGGTACCACCCAGAGCGGAGACAACACCGTCGTGGACAGGCATCGTTCCCGAGGCCGGCAGGGTCCAAAATGAATCGTCCTCGGGCAACGCCAGACACGCGAAGGCCATAAGGCACCAATAAGGAGAACCGGCGGCGTTGTAACTCTCGCACATATGCTGGTTGGGATAGCGGTAGCCCACCGTCACGACCCCACCGTTATCGCAGATACGCGTCCGATTCCACGCCTCGAAGTTCCGCACGATCAGACCCTTGAGGCAGGCGGTATCAAAGCCCTCGCCCAAGTTAACGCCGGCGGCGACTGCGATGGACCAGAAACCCGCCTGCGCGAAGCGGTACGTCATGGAACGACCATACGGCACGCCCTCGCCACGCGCCGAGAATAGCTTGACGTAATCGGAAGCGAAAAGCTTAAGACGGTCGAGATATCCCGTCGCGCGGACGGTGTCTCTCAATCCGAACTTCCAGATATAGAGCACCGAGAAGAACTGGAACGTCATGGCATTGTAGTAGTCGGGCAGACCGGTAGGTCCGTCCTTATACCAGCCGTCACCTTGGTAGAAGCCTTCGAGCGTAGAGAGGTCCTCGAGCAGGAGTCGCTCGTCGTAGGGCATGCCGAGCTCGCGCAGGGCAAGGTTCACCAACGCCTGGAACCAAAGCCAGTTGCCCGCCGGACAGGTATGCTCGTTGATCTTTCCCAACCATGCGGCGGCACGCACGCGCTGCCCCTCCGTCAACGGCTCCCAAAGCACGTCGGGAGCCAAAAGCAGCGCATAGGCGATGGCCGCCATCTCGACGAACTTCTGGTCATGGTCGCGGCAATCGCCCCAGTACGCCTCGGACTGGGGGTCGGTTCCGGCAATCAACCCGTTGCAATAGGCATGCTCGAAAAACCCATCGGCGCTGCGCGATCCGCCCGCCCAAAACGGAGCGAGGCCCCAAAGAGTCCTCGCCCACGCCTCCATGGGAATAACCTCGTTTTCATACTGCGCCCCGCCGCCCGCGAGCTCGATCCGCGAACACGAAGCATCGAAGTGCTTTCGCAGCGGGTCGAGATAGCGCATGAGTAGAGCCTCGAGGTCTCGACGCGGCTCCAGTGTCATCGACACCGCTACCTCCTCTGGAGCACCTCGGCCACAACCTCGGACTGCTCGACGACGCGCTGTCCACGGAACTGCTCGCCGGAAGCGCAGGTGTAGTCGACGTTCTCCTCAACCAGCACGTCACTATCGCCCATCTGCACGAATGGCTTTCCAGCGCTCTCCGTATCGGGCGTGTACTCGATGGCGCAATCGCGCAGCTCAAGCGTCATCGGCAGGGTATCGGAGCCCTTGCAGAACGACGTCATGCTCGCACCGGTCACCTTGCAGTCTTGGAAATGCAGGTCCAGCAGCGGGACCTCGGTCATGTAGCCGCGCTCGCTACCGAAATCGTAGTTGACCAAGCGTCCGGGATTCTCAAACGTGCAGCCCGCGATGCGCCAGTTGCAAGCGGCGCCACGGTAGACATCTCCGCTGGGTGAATAGTACTTCACGGCAGCGTGCATGTGGAACTTACCGTCCAGGATGTGAGGGTACTCGCCGGGACCCACGAAGCGACACTTGTTTACCAGCAGGTTCTGGCAACCCAGACGGATGGCGTTGCAGGCGGTGTTGAGCAGGCAGTCCTCGACGACAACGTTACGTGCATCGAAACCGGCGACGCAGTCATCGCCCGTCTTGAGCGTGCAAGAGCGGATGGTCACGTTGTCGCAGTGATGGATGTTGAAGCCGTCGTGGCCGCCCAGGATGCTCACATTCTCGGCAAGGAGATTGGTGCACGAATCCATCTGGTGACTCCAGTTGGCGCTGTGCTCAAACGTGTAGCCCTTGAGCGTCACGTTCTGGCAGCGGCAGATGCGGATGCCCATGGCGCCACGGAATCCCTCCTCGCCGGCGGGGTCGGTGCAGTCGACACCGTCGAACGAGCTGTCTGGCTCGCCGGTGATCGCGACGTTCTTGGCATCGGCAATCGTGAGCAGGGCACGCGTGTAATGCGGCGGAAGGCGCTGGATGCGTACGATCTCGGGGTCGGTCGCGTAGCGGAGCGTGGTGGGAATGTCCCAGTCGGTGTAGTCCGCGATGTCTTCGGACCCCTGGATCTTGGCACCGGACTCAAGATGGAGCTCGGTGTCGCCGTACATGCGGATGGAGCCGACGCGATAGGTGCCGGCTGGAACGACGACACGCGCACCTCGCGCGTCGCGCGCCTG
>URWM01000082.1 GCA_900551655.1 uncultured Collinsella sp. | reverse complement strand
CAAAGGGGCGCAGGGGCTCGGGAAGCATCATATAGAACGGGTTGACGATATCCATTGCGAGCATTTGGGGATTGGAGTTGTTGGCGAGCAGCCAAGCTCCCTGGCCCAGATAGTTAAGGATGAGGGCCGCCTTAACAAACGGCCAGGATGCGTAGATGTTGGCCTTGCCCACGTGGCCCATGTCGGAGTAGAGCGCCTCGGCACCGGTGGTGGCGAGGAAGCAGCTGCCCAGAATCATGATGCCCGCGTGGTTGTTGGGGCTCAGCAAAAAGGCGATGCCGCGCACCGGGTTGAGGCACAGCAGCACGGCGGGGTGCTGGAAGACAAAGAACAGACCCGTGCCGCCCAGGAACAGGAACCACAGCGTCATGATGGGGCCAAAGGCGTGACCGATCTTGGCCGTGCCGATGCGCTGCACCAAGAAGAGCGCAATGATGATGGCGAGCGTGATGGCGACAACGCGGCCCTGGTCATCCCCGAGCACGGCGTGAACCGCAGGGATGGTGCGCAGGCCCTCGATGGCCGTGGTAACGGTAACAGCCGGCGTCAGGATGCCGTCGGCGAGCAGCGCGGCGCCACCCAGCATGGCAGGGATAATAAGCCACTTTCCGCAGCGCTTGACCAGGCTGTACAGGGCAAAGATGCCGCCCTCACCATGGTTATCGGCGCGCAGCGAGATGAGCACATACTTGATGGTGGTCAGCAGCGTGACCGTCCACACGACAAGGGAGAGCGCGCCGAGCACGAACTCCTCCGTCACGCTTCCGATGCCGCCGTTGCCGGCAACGAGCGCCTTGGTTACATACATAGGGCTGGTGCCGATGTCGCCGTACACCACGCCCAGCGTGACGAGCATCGCCGAGATGCTCACAGGAATCGCAGCGTGCGAGGCTGCCTCCTTGGCCTTTTGTTCCATAAGCCGGTTTCCTCCCAACTTTAATGTTCGAAGGGATTATAGGCAATCGGCCCATGTTTTAATGCACTGTTTTCCCAGCTAGATAAACATTTATACGGCCTTTATGCCATCGCGCGATATGGAATGTGGCAAAGGGACTGTCCCTTTGCCACATTCGTCATTTTCCGAGCCAGTTTTTGAACCACCACTCCATGGAGCGACTCATCTCGGCCATAAAGGGGCTCGTGTGTTTGCGGGTGTAGATATCCACCACGCGCTCCCCCACCTCGCGGGCATGCGGGCGAAACATCGCGTCCATCTCGGCCACCTGCGCGTCCATGGTCGCGGCATCCGCGCGGCAGTAGCGCTCCTCGTGCACCAGGTTCACCACGGGGTGCGCGATCGCCGGGCGCTCCTTACGGGGCGTGCCGATGATGAGCATCGACAGCGGCATGGTATAGGGCGGCAGATCGAGCAGCTCGGCAACTTCCTCGGCATTCTCGACGATATCACCGATATAGCAGCTCCCCAGGCCCAGGGCCTCGGCGGCAACCACGGCGTTTTGCGCGGCGATCACGGCATCCTGCGCCGCGATGGCAAAGTCGCCCAGACCCGGCGCACGACGGGGAGACTTGCCCGTACGCTCTATAAACTCGGGCTCAAAGCAGCCCACATGCTCAAACAGATCGATCCACTTGGCATAATCGACCACAAATATAAGTGCCCAGGGCGCCTTGGCGATCATGGGCTGGTGATCGCACAGGTCGGCCAGACGGTCCAGCGTAGCCTGCTCGCGAATGCTCACGATGGAATACATCATCATGGCGCCTGCCGATGGCGCGCGACTCGCCGCATGCAAAATCGCCGCCCGCTGCTCGTCGGTCACCGCTACGGGACGGTCACTGTCATCGCGCGCGAAGGCGCGCGTAGACGAACGGTGCTCCAAAATGTCCAGCACCGCGTTGCCCGTAGTCTCGACCGGATAGCCGCCCGCGTCCATGCCGGCACCCACGTCGCCCGCACTCGTCATACAAACCCGCTCGTTCATCGCCTCATCCTCGCCATTTCTTTAAGAAGCCTTTACGTTTCCGTGTAATTCCCGTCCATTATCGCGCAGGTCGCCACTACATTGCGCCACACCGCCACACGTGCGCGTTAATATGGCTGGTTGTTGTGCGCAGCCACCAATTGCAGCGCATATCTTGGTAACAATCGGGTAAACCCCCGCTTTCGTAGGTTTTAAGTTTGTGAGGAGTCTCAGCATGTTCGCTGCCGCCATCTCGCTCGTCGGTCTTGCGGCGACCGTCTACCTTGTCTTGCGCGAGGCCAAGGCCATTCGCGCACAGTCGGGCACCGTCGCCAAAGGCGCCATCGCCTGGAGTGTCGCCTTCGGCCTGTTCCAGCTCTTTTTGACCATTTGGGGCGCCATTGGCCTCGTCGCCCAAAACGAGCCGCTCGCCTTTGTGATGCTCATCCTGACCAACGCCATCCTTACCGGATGCGCCTGGGCCAGCATTGCCCGCGACCGCATCGCCCCGCGCGTCTTTGCGTTCGCCGGGTCCGATGCCCCCGTCCCCACCGGCAAGCTCGCCCGCCTGCGCGGAGCCTTTGTGGGCAAACCGCTCGTCGCCGCCGTCTTGTGCCTGCTGCTCGCCGGCGTCTTTGCGCTGCTGGGCATGGAGGTCTCGTCCAACCACGACTTTACCTGGGTCTACCCCCTGTGCATTCTGCTCGAATGGGCCATCATCACCGTGCTCATGGTCGGCTTGTTCTTCCTATTCCAGCGCCACGGCGCAGCTCCCGCGGTCCTGGCCTTTGCCCTCTTTGTCCTGGGCATTGCCGAGTTCTTCGTCATCACGTTTAAATCCATGCCCATCCAGCCGGGCGACCTTTCGGCCATCTCCACCGCCGCCGCGGTCGCCGGCAACGGCTACACCTTCTCGATCTCGCTGTTCTGCGTGCTGTCCATGGGCTTTACCGCCATCGCCATGCTGCTGTGCGAGTACGCCGGCCTGGTGGCACCGCACCGTCAGAAGGGCGCCGCTAACGCCAAGCGCATGCTGCTCACCAACCTGCTCGTGGCGGTGCTGTGCCTGGGCGGCGTGACCGCGCATGTCACGCTCATCGACTACTACAACACCCTCGGCATCACCGTCTACACCTGGCGCCCGCTCGAGAGCTACTGGCGCGAGGGCTACCTGCCTGCCTTTATTAGTGCGGCACAGTCCATCAAGCCGCCCAAACCCGCCGACTACTCCGTCGACGATGCCAAGGCCACACTCAAAAAGTACGCCAAGGCCTACGACAAGTCCGACGCGGCCAAGAGCGACGAGCGCGCCGCCGCAAAGGAGCAGTTCGACAGCGAGAAGCCCACGGTCATCGCCATCATGAACGAGACGTTCTCGGATCTGTCGATCTACCAGAACATGCGCGCCGGCTACGAAGGTCCGCAGTACTTTAAGAACCTGTCCAACTGCCTCAGCCGCGGAAAGCTCTACGTGAGCGCCTACGGCGGCGGCACGGCCAATACCGAGTTTGAGTTTATGACCGGCAACTCCATGGCCAACCTGGGCTCGGGCGTGTACCCCTACACCATCTACAACATGGAAACGACCGGGAACCTGGCAGAGCAGTTCAAATCGCTCGGCTATTCCACCACGGCCATGCACCCCAACCACGCGACCAACTGGAACCGCGAGAACGTCTATAAGGACTTTGGCTTTGACCAGTTCCTGTCCATCAACGATTTCCAGGGCGCCGATACCCTGCGCGACATGGTGACCGACCGGGCTACCTACGACAAGATTCTTGAGCTACTCGACCAGAACGCCGACCCGCAGTTCATCTTCGACGTGACCATGCAGAACCACTCGGGCTACGACACGGGCCTGCTGCCGGTCGACAAGCAGATGCACCTGAACATCGACACGACCGACCTGGACGCCAAGACCGTCGAGGACGGCACGCTCTCCGATGTCGACGAGTATGTCTCGTGCATCGAGCAGTCCGACCAGGCGCTTCGCTACTTCCTCAACGCCCTGAGCAAGCTCGACCGCAAGGTGGTCGTGGTGTTCTGGGGCGACCATCAGCCGTTCTTCCCGTCCAAGTTCAATGACAAGTGGTTTACCGGCGAGGACGACGCTACGCATCAGGAGCGTCTGTGGCAGACCGACTACATCATCTGGGCCAACTACGACGTTGCCGGCTGCGACCAGATGAGCGAGGTTGACGACCTGTCCACCAACTACCTGTCCACCCAGTTGATGCAGCTGATCGGCGCACCGCTGACCGACTACCAGAAAGCGCACATGACGCTGCGCGAGTCGCTGCCCGCCATCAACTCCGTGGGCTACGAGGACGCCAGCCTGCGCTGGGCACTCTCCTCCAACGTCACCGGTGACGACGCCGCTGCCGCAGCCGTAACCAAGGCGCGCGAGGATTACGCCAAGATGCAATACTACGAGATGTTCCGCGACGGCAAGAACGTCTATACGGAGCACTTCCAGACCGAGGCCAACGAGACCGACCCCAACTTGGCACCGGGTACGACCAAGATCAAATAGCGACTAGCTGCGAGTTCATAACTGAAACGTCTGTCCGGGCGGAGGCATATAAGGTTCCCTGCTCGGACAGTCCTGCGCAAGACGGAGGCCACATTAAGTGGCCTCCTTTGCGTGCGGAACTCGCGATGAACCTTATATGCCTCCGCCTGGACAGACGCCCTGATGTTGGGGCGTGGCTTGTCTTGGGTGTATCGCCGAACATATATAAGTTGAAGGCCACGTTATGTGGCCTTCTTTGTTTGCGGAAAGTGTGTCCCGGAATTCTTGTCTGGAATGGGATGCAGTTTCCGCTTGGGACCCGATTGGGAAAGTGTGTCCCACTATTCAGCTGGATTCCGGGATGTATTTTCCGGTTGAGGCTCGTTGGGAAAGTGCGTCCCGGTCTGGGCGCTCAAACTGGGATGGATTTTCCGGATGAGGGCTTGACGGAAAATGTGTCCCGTTCCGGGCGCTAATTGTGGGATGCAGTTTCCGCTTGCGGAGTCTCCACTCAACAGAAAACCCGGGTGGCCTGTTTTTTGGCTACCCGGGTTTTTGGGTTGTCGATATGTTCGACTGGCTACTAGTGGGTCTTGCGGCGCTTGATCAGCATGATGAGGGCTATCACTACGAGCGTTGCTCCCGCTGCTGCTGCGGTGGCGACTAGGGCGAATGTTTGGTCGCCGGTGTTTACGAGGTTCTTCGCTGTGGTCGTAGTCTTGACCTTGGTGTCGGTCTTAGCTCCGTTGTCGGACTTGGGCTTGTCCGGGTTCGTCGGGGTCTCAGGAGTCTCGAGGTCCTTTGAGCCTTCGGAATCGGTTGGGCCAGCGGTGTTTACCAGCGTATGGTCCAGGAACTTCTTGGCGCCCGCACTTGCCTGTGAGAACAGGCGGCGCGTGCGGATCGGGGTGGCGTTCACCGTTGTGGGCGCCGTCTCCTCGGCCTCGATATTCACGAGCGCCGTGCCGGTGTCGAGGCCCACGTCGTTGTATCCCACGTGGCAGTAATACTGCGCACCGTCATCGTCTGCGGTCAGGTCAATCTCGAGCTTTGAGGCCGTTCCAGCCGCGAGGTTGCCATCGGCACCCACGAGCTTAAACTCTGTCTCGCCGCGGCCCTTGCGGTACCACATATAGGTCGGTGCCAGCCCTGTTTCGCTATCGTCGGCACCGAGTTGCTTCACATGGCCAATCGCCGAGAGCGTCAGGTGGCTTCCCGCCGTGCGCTCAACCGAAGAGTCGTATCCAAGATCCGACCCCTCCGCAGCATCCGCCGCAGGTCCGCTCACGGTCATCGTCATGCCATCGGGCATGGTCTTGACCGTGATGATTGCCGAGCGAATACCTGTTTCGGTCGTGGATCCATTCTTAACAGCGGCGATGGCGAATCGATACTCCGTATTGGGTTGCAGCCCATCCCACTTGAGCGAGGTCTGCGTGTTGTCGGCAATCTTCCAGCTATTGACGACCGCATCCGCCGCATTGCTCTGCAGCATGCCCACGCCGTAGCTAAAGCCACTCTTGTTTGCGAGTACATCGTCCCAGCTAAACGTAACGCTGGTCGAATCGACGGCGTTTGCCGTAAAGCCCGTCACGGCCGGCGCGTCGGGCATCTCGACGTCCTTAACGTCATAGCCCACGATCCAGAACTGGTCGGTGTCCTTGGTGCCGAGCTTGTCGCCCGAGTCTGCCTCGAACTTGTCGACATCCACCGCGTTGACGCCCAGACGCCACACAAAACCGTACTTGCCCTGCGCGGCCTCGGGCAGGTTGTCGACGGTGCCGCCGTATTCGGTCGATTCACTCGAGGAGTTACCCGTAGTAAAGCCGGCGTTGGCACCAAAGCACAGGCCGCCAAACAACTCGTGCTTTGCGAGCTTCGCGCCCATGACAACGCTGCCGTTCAGCGTCAAGCCGAGCTCGAGCTCCTGCTCCTTGCCCTCCTCGACTTCGATGGTCTGCTCAATGCTCGCCCCCGACTGCGCGGCGGCGCCGTTAAACCCATCGTGCGTGTAGGCGCGCGTTACGCCAGGCTTGCCCAGACCAAAGGAATCCCCAACGGGAGTCTCGCCGTTGAGCGTCGTTTGATAGGTTCCGGGTTCTCCCGACCGGTTGGTCAAAAAGTAGCTGAGCGGCGTCATATTGTGCTGTTTGGCAATGCGGTCATAGGCCTCGACATTAACGACCGAGGTCTGCGCGCCGAGCGACACGGGCGCCGCCATCACTCCCTTGCCACCAGTTTCCTCATTTTCGATCTCATACTCGTAATAGACCATCGGAATCGTGTAGAGCACGGCCTTGTCACCCTCGCCGGCATGCGACTCATAGCTTACGCTTGCGCTGACCGTGCGCTCGCTCCGGTAGTCATAGCATCCCTCGGCGGCAAAATCGACTGAAGCATTCATCGCTGTCTCTTATACACATCTCCGAGCCCACGAGACGTAGAGGAATCTCG
>URWM01000081.1 GCA_900551655.1 uncultured Collinsella sp. | reverse complement strand
AGATTCCTCTACGTCTCGTGGGCTCGGAGATGTGTATAAGAGACAGCAGCAGGACGGCGATCCCGCCGACCGCGTAACCGAAGATCTCAACCTTCCTGACATCTCCAGCGCCGAGTCGGGCATCGATCTCGACACCGTCTCCCCCGGCGACACCGCCGAGATCGATGTCGCCGCCGTGGAGGCAAAGCTCAAAGATCCCGGCTCGACCATGAGCTTTGAGCCGCTGACCGACGAGCGCATCGAGACCGACTCGACCTATGATGCCGGCACCACCACGCAACTCATGTGGGGCGCCCGCTCTGACGTTGGCTGCGTACGCCCGCACAATGAGGATTCCTACCTGGTGCAGTCGCCGCTCTTTTGCGTATGCGACGGCATGGGCGGTCACGCCGCCGGCGAGGTAGCCTCTTCCATCGCCGTCGAGACTATTGCCAAGACGGCCCCGCAGTCCGCCGACGCAGCACGCCTGGCCGCAGCCGTCGAGGCAGCCAACGCCGCCGTAATCGAGGCGGCCCTGAACGGCCTGGGCAAGCCCGGCATGGGCTGCACAGCCACTTGCGCCTATATCGAAAACGACACGCTCGCCATCGCCCACGTGGGTGACTCTCGCGCCTACCTGCTCCACGAGGGCACGCTCATCCGCGTGACCCGCGACCACTCCTACGTGGAGGAGCTCGTGGACGCCGGCGAGATTACGGCAGACGAGGCTCGCGTCCACCCCAACCGCTCGGTCATCACCCGTGCGCTGGGCTCGGACCCCGCCATGTATGCCGACCACTTCACTCTGCATATCGAGGAAGGCGACCGCCTGATCCTGTGCTCCGACGGCCTTTCGAGCATGATTCCCGATAGCGATATCGAGAACATTGCCACGCAGTCCTCAACCGCGCAAATCTGCGCCGACAATCTAGTGGACGCGGCGCTTGCCGCCGGCGGCCACGACAACGTGACCGTAGTAGTCGTTGACCTGGTTGACGATGGCGTTATGCGCGAAGCGCAACGCGTGCGTCGCCGCAACATTACTATCGCCGCCATCCTGGCCCTCGTCTTTGTGCTGGCAGCTGGCATCTGGGCCTACACGGGTGTCACCGGCTCGTACTACCTGGGTACCTACCAGGGCAATGTCGCCGTCTGGCGCGGCCTTCCCGGCAAGCCGCTCGGACTCAAGCTCCACTGGCTCGAAAGCGAAACCAGCATCAAGCTGTCCGACCTGCCCGAAGACACGCAAAACCGCCTCAAGGCGGGCATTCCGCAAACAAGTGTCGACGATGCGCAGGACACGATATCCAAGTACCGCCACCAGATCGATGAAGAGCAGACCCGCCAGGTGATCGACGCGCAAACGATTCGCGACAACACCAATCAGGGATCGACCTCCGAATCAGATTCCGAGAAAACCGCCGAACAGTCCGCCGAGGCCGAAGCCTCCGAAAAGAACTAGAAAGGGAGTGCCGCTTATGAGTCGCCGCAACACCGAGCTGCTCTTGCTCATCGCCTCGGCGTTCCCCGTCATCCTGCTGTATGCGATGTACGTGCTCACCGCGGGCGCCGCCATCTCCTTTGAGACGCTCGCCGTACCGATCGGCCTCTTTGCCGCCTTTGCCGCGGCCCACATTGCCGTGCGCATCTTGGCGCCCGGCGCCGACCCCGCCATCCTGCCCATTGTCTTTGTGCTTTCGGGCATCGGCATCACGTTCGTGACACGCCTCGCCCCCGCTCTCGCCATCTCACAGCTCATCATCCTGTTTGTCTCGGTGGCGCTCATGGTGGGAACGCTCGCGTTGGTTAAGAACCTCGACGTAGTCATGCGCTACAAGTACACCTTTGGCATTATCGGCATCATTCTGCTGATGCTGCCGATCTTTATCGGCACCACGATCTCGGGCTCCAAGCTGTGGATTCGCATCGCAGGCTTTACCATCCAGCCCGGCGAGTTCGCCAAAGTCTTTATCGTGCTGTTCCTGGCCGGGTACCTGGCCGAGAACCGCGAGCTGCTCTCCATCTCCAACCGCAAGATCCTGGGCTTTAAGATCCCCCGCCTGCGACTGCTGCTGCCGCTGTTTGCCGTGTGGGGTGTGTGCCTGCTCGTCGTCGTCTTCGAACGCGACCTGGGTTCGGCCGTGCTGTTCTACACCATCTTCTTGCTGATGCTCTACGTTGCCACGGGGCGCTTTTCGTATGTCGTTATCGGCCTTGCGCTCTTAGCCGTCGGAGCCGTGGGCGCCTACAAGTTCCTGTCTCACGTCCAGGTGCGTTTCCAGGTTTGGGTCGATCCGTTTAAGGACGCCCAGGGCCAGGGCTACCAGATCGTCCAGTCGCTCTTCTCGCTTGCCGATGGCGGTCTGGTCGGTGTTGGCATCGGCAACGGCATGGCCAACAACATCCCTGTCGTCGAGTCCGACTTTATCTTCTCGGCTATCGGCGAGGAGATGGGCCTTTTGGGCGGCGGCGCCGTGCTCATCCTGTTTATGCTCTTTGCCGTGCGTGGCCTCACCACGGCCGCCCGCGCTAAATCCGACCTCGCAGCCTTTAGTGCCACGGGCCTTACGGCCGCCATCAGCTTCCAGGCCTTTTTGATCGTGGGCGGCGTTACCCGCCTGATCCCGCTGACCGGCGTCACCCTGCCCTTTATGAGCCAGGGCGGCTCCTCGCTGCTGGCGAGCTTTATCATCGTCGCGCTCCTGCTGCGCGCCGGTGACGAGGCGACCGGACGCGAGGCCGAGCTTACCGGCACCGGCACCATGACCGCCATCACCGATGATCAGGTCGCATCCGCCGCCCCGACGGGCACGCGCTTTGCCACCTCGTCTTCCTACGGCAGCGGCAGCCATTCCGTCGGCTCGCGCATGCGCCGTCGCCTGCTCGACACGCCTGAATCCGGTGTGCTCGGCCGCGTTGCGCTCGCCAACCGTCTAACCCGTGCGGTGCTCGCCTTTACGGCGCTGTTCGCCATCCTTATCGGCAACCTCACCTATGTCCAGGTCATCAAGGCCAAGGACTATCAGGATATGCCGACCAACAACCACACTATCGCCCGCTCCAAGTACATCCAGCGCGGTTCCATCATCACGTCCGACGGCGTGACGCTGGCCGAGTCGCTGCAGCAGGAGGACGGCACCTACGTACGCTCCTACCCCAACGGTAACCTGGCAGCGCACGTGGTTGGCTACGTGAGCCAGCAGTATGGCACCACCGCCATCGAGAGCGTCATGAACGACACGCTCACCGGCTCTAAGGATTACTCCAGCTGGAACAACGCCATCGCGTCGCTCGCGGGCCAGACCCAGCCGGGCAACACCGCCAAGCTCACCATCGACTCGCGTATCCAGACGGCGGCCGAGCAGGCGCTCAAGGGCTTTAAGGGCGCTGTAGTGGTCATCGACCCGCGTACCGGTGCGGTGCTCGCATGCGCCAGCTCGCCCACCTATGACAACACCAACATCGACGCCCTGCTGCAGGCGGGCGGCGGCGAGGACGGCTCCATGTACAATCGCGCCATGGACGCGCTGTACACGCCGGGCTCCACGTTTAAGGTCGTTACGCTTTCCGCGGCACTCGAGACCGGCACCGCCAGCCTTACCAGCACCTACCAGGCGCCCGGCTCCATGGACATCGGCAACGCACCGGTCACCAACTATGCTAACGAGAGCTACGGCACCATCAGCCTGCAGCAGGCCTTTGCCGTGTCCTCCAACGTCGTCTTTGGCCAGGTGGCAAACGAAGTTGGCGCAAACACGCTCGTGCAGTTTGCCAACGCCTTTGGCTACGGCCAAAAGCTCGGCCAGGACCTGACCTCCGCGGCCTCCATCATGGCCGACCCGTCGCTCATGACCGAGTGGGAGACCGCCTGGGCCGGCGCCGGCCAGCCTGTCGGCATGGACCACACGCCCGGCCCGCAGACCACCGTCATGCAAAACGCCGTGATTGCCGCCGCCATCGCTAACAGCGGCGTGGTCATGGACCCGTACTTTGTAGCCCAGGTACTCGCCCCGGACGGAACTGTGGTCAAGACCACGCAGTCCCGCTCGCTGGGTCAGGCCGTCAGCTCCGCCACGGCCGACCAGGTCAAGCAGGCCATGCTCGCCGTCGTCCAGTCCGGTACCGGCACCGATGCCCAGGTCCCCGGCGTCAAGGTCGCCGGCAAGACCGGCTCGGCCGAGACTGGCGGCACCAACGTCAACTCGATGTTCGTTGGCTTTGCACCTTACGATTCACCCACGGTCGCCATCTCGGTGGCCTTGGAGGATTACGACAAACACGACGTCAAGGCGGCCAAGATTGCCGGCATCGTCCTGACCGCGGCGCTCGCCGCACAGGGAGCGTGATGCCCATGATCGAATCGGACACCCGAGGCGCGCTGCGGCCGAAGAGTTAGCGGCAACGCGCCACACGGCCCCAGCGGCCACATCGTAGGTACTACACACATCGTTGAGCGAATAGTTATGTTAGGAGCAGGAATGGAACAGAGGGTCCTCGGGGGAAGATACCTCCTCAAGGATAAGGTGGGAACAGGCGGCATGGCGACCGTCTACCGTGCACAGGACCAGGTTCTCGACCGCACGGTAGCCGTCAAGATCATGCTGCCGCAGTATGCTGGCGACGCAACCTTCGCCGCACGCTTTAAGCAGGAGGCCCAGGCAGCAGCCGGTCTCTCCTCCCCCTATATCGTGGGCGTCTACGATTGGGGCAAGGACGGCGACACCTATTACATCGTCATGGAGTACCTGCGCGGTACCGACCTTAAGAGCGGCATCAAGAGCCACGGCGCCCTCGACCCCAAGAAGGTCGCCCAGATCGGCTCGCAGATCAGCTCCGCGCTTTCGGTCGCTCACAAGCATGAGATCATCCACCGCGACATTAAGCCGCAGAACATCATGGTGCTGCCCGACGGCAACATCAAGGTGATGGACTTTGGCATCGCGCGCGCCAAGAACAGCCACCTCACGCAAGACAACAACGTGCTGGGAACCGCCCACTACGTCAGCCCCGAGCAGACCCGTGGTCAGGACCTCGGCCCCACCTCGGATATCTACTCGCTGGGCGTCGTGATGTACGAGTGCGCCACCGGCCGCGTCCCCTTTGACGGTGACGACGCTATCTCGGTCGCACTCAAGCAGGTCAACGAGCTGCCTATTCCACCGAGCCAGATCAACTCCGGTGTCGACGCCGACCTTGAGCGCATCATCCTCAAGTGCATGGAGAAAGACCCGGCAAACCGCTTCCAGACCGCCGACGAGCTGCGTCAGGTGCTCAACAGCTACCTGTCGGGCCGTGCCGTCAACGTCTCGGAGCCCACGCGCATCATCGGTGCCCCCGGTGAGCTGGGCGCCACCAAGACTCGCGAGCTTTCCGATCAGACGCGCGCCATGGTGCGTCCCGTCTCGGGCGTGAGCGGCCAAAATACCGCCCGCAGCTCGGTTTCGGGCTCCACCGGCTCCTACGAGGTCGAAAAGCCTAAGTCCAATAAGAACAAGATCATCGCCGCCGTGATTGCCGCCGTCGCCGTGATTGGCGTTGTAGTGGCCGTTGCCACAGGCATGTTCAGTGGCGAACAGGTCACGGTGCCCGATGTGCTGGGCAAGGACCAGGAAACCGCTATCGAGCTGATCAAGGAAGCCGGCCTTGAGGTTGGCACCGTCGACCAGAGCTACAACGACGATGTCGACGAGGGAAAAGTCGCCGAGCAGACCCCCAACGGCAACACCAAGAAGGCCAAGGGCTCGAGGGTGAACCTGGTAATCTCCAAGGGCCCTAAACCCTCCGAGAAGGTTGAGGTTCCGCAGCTCCTCGGCCTGACCAAGGACCAGGCCGAGGCCGCACTGGCAAGCGTGGGCCTGAAGGGCAGCGCTTCGGAGGAAGCCAATGAGGCCGAAGAGGGCCAGGTCTTTGAGCAGGGCACTGCTGCCGGCAAGGAGGTCGAGAAGGGCACGACCATCTCGTACAAGGTCTCCAGCGGCCCTGATACCACCTCGGTGCCCGATCTGACCGACATGACCGAGGCCCAGGCGCGCAACGCTCTCGACATGGCTGGCTTTGGCGTCGACGTGAGTTACCAGGAAAACGACTCGGTTACCGAGGGCACCGTGATCAGCTGGAACCCCAGCGGTAAGCAGAAGCCCGGCGCCACGATTACCGTCGTCATTGCCAAGAAGTCCGGCAAGGCCAGCGTTCCGGGTAACCTGTACGGCAAGAGCATCTCCGCCGCCGTCACCGCGCTCAACAACGCCGGGTTCTACAACATCGCGTTCTGCGACCAGAACGGCAGCCCCGTGAGCGGCAACGAAAACGCCACCGTTACGGGTGTCTCCCCCACCGGCAAGCAGTCCACCGACAGCACGATTACGCTGACGGTTTCCATCTCCGGTTCCGGCGACGACTCCGAGTCTAGCAACTAACGTCGATCGCTTGTTGCTTCGAGCGGCTTAGACCGCAAACACATTCGCTCAGAAGTGCCCGCTTGCTCCCCCGGCAAGCGGGCACTTTTCTTTTGATGTGGGATTGCCGCCCATGGATGAACGTGACTTTAAACCAGAAGAGCCCGGCACCATAGCGGTACCGGGCTCGATCAATCTCTGATGCCCCCGGGCGGATTCGAACCGTCGGCACCCGCTTTAGGAGATATGATTTAATGCTACCCCCTACTATTCACCAAGCATCATTGAACACCATATAACTGCAGATAAAAGACCCACTTTGCTTGCGTCCTACTGCTGGGCCTTTCATGAAAATAGGGACACCGAGCGCAACGCGTTGCGCTGAGTCCTGAGGCTGTTGCAATGAAAATGAGAATCAAGGCTTCGATAGCAGGATGACAACGCAGGGGTTGATTTCCGATCTCAGCCGAACACATTGAGCGGATAGGACGTTCCCGCAGCTAGTCGAACGCCCCCGAGGCCCCTCGCGGGCCCCGGGGGCGGCATTTTCCCAGTTGAAGGAACGGTGGAGATGTGTTTCGATGGGTCCGGTGGCCATGC
>URWM01000080.1 GCA_900551655.1 uncultured Collinsella sp. | reverse complement strand
GAGATTCCTCTACGTCTCGTGGGCTCGGAGATGTGTATAAGAGACAGGTAGTGGACGAGTGCCTGCTCGCGTGCCTGAATGTTTTCGTAGCCAACCGTGTTGACCAGGTAGTCAAGCGCCGCGCCCGTGGCGAAGATGCCGGCGGCGTCCTGCGTGCCGGCCTCGAACTTCTCGGGGACGGGCGCCCAGACGGCGTCCTGCTCGGTGACCGAATCGATCATCTCGCCGCCGGTAAGCATGGGCGGCATGGCCTTGAGCAGGTCCATCTTGCCCCACAGCACACCGATGCCCATGGGACCCATGGCCTTGTGCGCGCTAAAGGCAAAGAAGTCGGCGCCCAGGTCGGCCACATCGACCGGCATGTGCGGCAGCGACTGCGCGCCGTCGACGACCAGATAGCCGCCGTACTTGTGCACGAGCTTGCCGAGATTCTTGACCGGGTTCTCGACGCCCAGCACGTTAGACACCTGACCCACGGCCAAGATTTTGGTCTTGGGGCCCACCTTGGACAGAACCTCCTCGGTGGTGAGTTGACCGGTCTTGGTGGGGTAGAGGTAGACGAGCTTGGCGCCGGTTTCGCGGCAGACCTGCTGCCACGGGATTAGGTTGGAGTGGTGCTCCATGATGGTGATGACGACCTCGTCGCCGGGCTCCAGCACCGTGGGCGCAAAGCTCTTGGCGACCAGGTTGAGCGACTCGCTCGTGTTGCGGGTGAAGACGACTTCGTTGGCCTGGGCGGCGCCGATGAGGTCGGCAATCTGCTGGCGGACCTTCGCGATGGCATCAGTGGCCTCGACGGACAGCGAATACAGACCGCGTAGGGGGTTGGCGTTCATGCGCTGGTAGAAATCGCGCTCGGCGTCGAGCACGCAAGCGGGGCGCTGCGCGGTGGCGGCGCTATCGAGGAAGGCGATCTCGGGGTGCTGCTGGAACAGCGGGAACTGGCCCTTGTAGGGGTTGGTTTCGATGTCGACGGTGGGCCAGCCGCGCGAAGCCTCGTCGCTGGCGTCGAGCACCATAGGCTCCGGTGCGGTGCAGGTATCGCATTTAACGTGCTCGGTGTCGATCATGCGAGCTCCTCTTCAAAGTTATCGATCAGGTTGTTGCCCAGGCGGACGACGGCGGCGCGGGTGCGCTCGTCGGTGGCGGAAAGCGCGGCGTCCTCCAGCTTGGCGCGGATGAACAGGTCCTCGGCGGCGTTTTGGTCAAGGCCGCGGCAGGCGAGGTAGAACAGCTGCTCGTCGCGGACGTGGCCGATGGTGGCGCCGTGGTTGCCGGCGACGTCGTCCTCGTCGCACAGGATGACGGGGACAGTCTTGTTGTCGACGCCCTTGTTGGCGAGCAGCACGGTCTCGCGCTCGGTGCCGACGGCACCCTTGCAGCCGTGCACGAGGTCGATGGTGCCGCGGTAGACCTTCTTGGACGTTCCGGTCAGCACGCCGTTGGCGTCGATCTCGCACTCGGTCTTGCGGCCTCGGTGGCGCAGCTCGTAGTTAAAGTCGCGCACCTGCTCGCGAGCGCCCAGGTAATCGGTATCGATCGTCACCTTGGCGGTGTCGCCCAGCAGGTCACCGGCAAGGCCGGTGGCGCTGGCGCCGGCACCCAGGACGGTGTGCTGTACGTTGACGCGCGCGCCCTCGTCTAGGAACAGGCCGGTGTCGTCGAGCGCGATCCAGCTGTCGTCGAGCGTCTGCGTGCAGGTCACGTTGACGGTGGCGTACTCGTAAGCGCACACGCGTAGCACAGAGCCCACGACGCCCTGGCCGTTGACGGGGGAGTCTAGGGCTATGCGCAGATCGAGTGTTGCCTGCGGACGGGCGACGACGTCGATGGCGGCGATGGCCGCGGCTGCATCGACACCGCTCACGCGCACGGTAACCGTGGCGTGCTGGTATGTGGGCACATCGATAACGATGCGCTTGGTGGCGTGGTCGGCCAGGTAGGTGTAGGCGGCCTCACCCATACCGGTTTCGAAGGCTTCAGCAGGGGAGAGCTCCTCCTCGAGCTTGATGGCACCGGCCTGGTAGACGGAGGTGGCTGGCACGTCGAGCTCGGTTTCGGGCGTGATGCGGGCGCGATCGGCGGCATCACCGGGCGCAGCGGCACGGCGCTCGGGGAAGCGTTCGGCCATGGCTTCCATTGCGGCGTCGAAGGCGTCGGCCGAGCCGGCAAACTGCCCGTCCAGGCCCTCGACCCCAACGGCCTCGGCGGGGGCGGCAGCAAGTTCGTCCGAAAGCTCGAGCTTGGTCTGGTTCATCTTGAGCCAGCCCCAAGTGGCGGCCGGCATCGCATTAACCTGCTCGAGCGTGGTTGCAGCGGTGTTGGTTTCCTGTTTCATTATCCGATCGCTCCTTCCATCTCGAGCTTGATCAGGTTGTTCATCTCGACGGCGTACTCCAGCGGCAGCTCCTTGGAGACCGGGTTGGCAAAGCCGTTGACGATCATGGTGCGGGCCTCTTCCTCCGAGATACCGCGGCTCATCAGGTAGAACACCTTGTCGTCGCCGATGCGGCCGATGGTGGCCTCGTGGCCGATGTCGACGTTCTTGGCGCGGATGTCCATGGCGGGGATGGTATCGGAGCGGCTCTGGTCGTCGAGCATCAGCGACTGGCAGCTCACGGTTGCCTTGGAGCCCTCGGCCTTGGGTGTCGCCACGATAGAGCTGCGGAAGGTCTGGATGCCGCCGCTCTTGGAGATGCCCTTGGTTTCGACGGTTGCCGAGGTCTCGGGCGCGTTGAGCACGACCTTGCAGCCGGTGTCGAGGTTCTGGCCGGCACCGGCAAAGGTGATGCCGGTAAAGCTCGAGCGAGCGCGGCGGCCGTTGAGCACGCTCATGGGGTAGAGGTAGCCCACGTGGCTGCCGAAGGAGCCGCTGATCCACTCGATGTCGCCGTCCTCGTCCACGCGCGCACGCTTGGTGTTGAGGTTGTACATGTTCTTGGACCAGTTCTCGATGGTCGAGTAGCGCAGGTGCGCACGCTTGCCCACAAAGAGCTCGACGGCGCCGGCGTGGAGGTTGGCCACGTTGTACTTGGGCGCGGAGCAGCCCTCGATAAAGTGCAGGTCGGCGTCATCCTCGACGATGATGAGCGTGTGCTCAAACTGGCCGGCGCCCTTGGCGTTGAGGCGGAAGTAGCTCTGCAGCGGGAAGTCCAACTTGGTGCCCTTGGGCACGTAGACAAACGAGCCGCCCGACCACACGGCGCCGTGCAGGGCCGCAAACTTGTGGTCGGTGGGCGGGATGAGCGTCATAAACTTCTCGTGGATGAGCGGCTCCCACTGCGGGTCGTGCAGGGCCTCCTCGATGCCGGAGTAGACGATGCCCATCTTGGACGCGGTGTCCTGCATGTTGTGGTAGACCAGCTCGGAGTCGTACTGCGCGCCGACACCCGCTAGGTAGCTGCGCTCGGCCTCGGGGATACCCAGGCGCTCAAAGGTGTTCTTGATGTCGTCGGGCACCGACTCCCAGTCGTGCTTTTGGTCGGTGTTGGGCTTGACGTAGGTGACGATGTTGTCCATGTCCAGGCCCTCGATGGAGGGACCCCACGTCGGGTCGGGGAAGCGGTTGAAGATCTCGAGGGACTTGAGGCGCAAGTCGAGCATCCACTGCGGCTCGTCCTTCTTGGCGCTGATCTCGCGCACGATGTCGGGCGTGATGCCGGCGTCGAGGCGCTCGAAACCCTCCTCGCCATAGGTGAAGTCGTAGAGGCTGCGGTCGATGTCCGCGACCTCGGTGCGGTTCTTGGTCATTGCGTCGCCCCTTTACGCCAGCTGCTCGGCAGCGGCGGCCTCGGCCTGGGCGCGCTGCTCGGCGGCCTCGCGCTCGAAGGTCTCAAAGCCGTTCTTGTCGATCCAGGGGATGAGCGAGGCGTCGTCCTCGCGCACGATGTGGCCCTTGACCATAACGTGGACGCGGTCGACATCCAGGTGCTCCAGGATGCGCGTGTTATGCGTGATGATGAGCATGGAGCCGTCGCAGCTCTTGCGGTAGGCGTCCATGCCGTGGCTGACGGTGGACAGAGCGTCGACGTCCAGACCGGAGTCGGTTTCGTCCAGGATGGCAAGCTTGGGCTGCAGCAGCAGGAGCTGGAGCATCTCGACCTTCTTCTTCTCGCCGCCCGAGAAGCCTACGCCCAACTCGCGGTTGAGGTAGGCGGTATCCATGTTGAGCTCGGCCGCGAGCTCCTTGACGCGACGGCGGAACTCCTTGCCCTTCATCTCCAGGCCGGGGCGGCCGGCGATGCTGGCGCGCAAAAAGCTCGACAGCGGCACGCCTGGGATCTCGACCGGGGCCTGGAAGCTCAGGAACAGGCCGGCGCGGGAGCGCTTGTCGGTGGTGAGCTCGGTGATGTCTTGGCCATCAAAGACGATGCGACCGTCGTTGACGGTGTAGACCGGGTCGCCCATGACCAGATGGCCCAAGGTGGACTTGCCGGCGCCGTTGGGGCCCATCAGCACGTGGGTCTCGCCGGCGGCGACGTTGAGGTTAACGTTGTGGAGGATGGTCTTCTCGTCCACGGAGGCGGTGAGACCTTCGATGGAAAGCAGCGGATTTGCGCTCATGCTGTCCCTCTCTGTATATGGTGTACTCATCGGTGTACTAAACCCTAGGAATCTTCTCGGAATAAAGTTACTATGGGTTCGGCGTTAGTCAAGGGAAAACCCGACTAATCCACTCGACTTTTTAGATGTGGGACATAATAATCAGGTTTGTTTGCCCCGCGTGCATAGGATTTGGGACAAATAGGCCTGATTTTGTCCCAGGAACAACGGGAGGGTAGGTATGCTCATTTCTTCCAAGGGCCGCTATGCCCTCCGGTTAATGATCTATATCGCGGCGCTGGGTGACGCCGAGGGCAAGATTGCCTTGCGCGAGGTTGCCGACCGCGAGCATATCTCGCAAAAGTATCTGGAGCAGCTGGTTCGTCCGCTTATGAAGGCTGGCCTGCTTAAGAGCGTGCGCGGCAAGGGCGGCGGCTACATGATGGTCAAGGATCCGGCCGAGGTGCGTGCCGGCGACATCCTGCGCGCCGTCGAGGGCAGCACGGCGCCCGTGGCGTGCGACGGCATCGACAACAGCTGCACCCGCAGCGATTTGTGCTCGACCGTCAAGTTCTGGCGCGGTCTGGACGACGTAATCGAAAAGTACGTCGATGGCGTGACGTTGGCCGACCTAGCCGCCGTCCCCGAGATCAACTTTGACATTAAGCTGTAAGGGCTGCAAATGACATCTCTCGACAAGGTGTACAAGCAAATCGAAGTTTTTGCTCGGGAATGTGACGCCGAGAAGGTCGTGTTGTTTGGTTCTCGTGCTCGAGGCGACAACTTGCCCAAGAGCGATATTGACATCGCCGTAGCAGGTTGCCGGGATTTCGGCCGTTTCTCATATTTGATCGAGGAACATCTTGATACTCTTTTAGATGTAGATGTCGTCAATCTCGACGAGTCCCTATCGCAGCAATTGCTCGATGAGATTGCCAGGGATGGTGTGATTCTGTATGAAAAAATATGAGAACTTTGTTAGCGCCTTGGCGAATCTTGAGGATGCGCCCAATCAGGATCTCAACAATGATTTTGTTCAGAGTGGATTGATTAATAAGTTCAATCTTCAATTTGAACTGAGCTGGAAGCTCCTTAAGCGTCTGCTCGAGTATGAGGGCGCCACGCTTGCCGCGTCGGGGTCTCCTCGTGCCATCTTGAAGGAGTCGTACCGATTCTACGACTTTATTGATGAGGCGGCCTGGCTAGACATGCTCAGAGACCGCAATACGAACGTCCATATCTACGACAACAAGCTCGCTCAAGATTTGATTCAGCGCATCTTGAACGTCTATATCCCCGCTTTCTGTCAGTTGAGGGACGGGCTGATGGAGCGATACGGCGAGCTTCTGATGGCGCCCGACGACCAGTTTGTTTAATTCCTTAAGATTTCGCGGAGGGTTGTTGCCGTTTACCGATGGGTTGTTGTGCAACAAACGGGGAGCTGTAATACTGAATCCATCTTTGCAAACTGCACTTTAACCACACCAATGCAGGGAGGATGTATGCAACCCAAGCATTCCGCGATTGTCGCGGGCCTGACGCTGGCGCTTTCGTTTGGCGCCGTTGCCGCGCCTGTGACTGCTGTTGCCGAGGAGCCCACGCCGGGCGTTGCCTCGGATGCCACCGATATCGATAAGGGCCTGTACACCCAGCAGTCTCTCTCGGGCGTGCTGAGGTCGGTTCAGGGTGTTTCGTTTGTCAATGTGACCGACGAGATGAAGTACTTTACCAAGTACGAGAGCCACGGCAACTATAACCAGGGCTTTTCGTATGGCGACGGCTATAACGCGCTGGGTTATTACCAGTTCGACCGCCGTTGGTCGCTCGTTCCGTTTATGAAGCAGGTCTATAACTACGACTCTGCTAAGTACAGCATGCTTAAGGCTGCGATCGATCGCGGCAGCGAGATTTCCAACGGAAGCAACCCCATGTATGCGAACGGGCAGCTAACTGAGCTGGGCCGTATCGCGCAGGATTCCTTCCTGGGTGCTTACAACACCGATCCGGCCGAGTTCTCGGCGCTACAGGACGCCTATGCGTACAACTCTTACTATTCGGTGACCGAGTCGTGGCTCAAGAACGCTCTGGGTATTGATATTTCCGGTCGTGCCGATTGCGTCAAGGGCATGGTGTGGAGCATCACCAATATGTGCGGCACGGGTGGCTGTCAGGACTTTTTCCGTTGGGCGAATCTTTCCAACGATATGACCGACCGTGAGCTTGTGACGGCGCTTTCGAACAGCGTGGTTGATAACGTGGCGCGCAAGTATTCGAGTCAGCCCCAGTACCATGAGGGATGGAAGAATCGCTATAAGAACGAGCTTAAGGACTGCTTGGTCTATATTGCCGAGGACGAGGCTGCCGCGGCAACGCCTGTGGAGCCCGATCCTGAGCCTAAGCCTGAGCCGGAGCCTGAGCCTGAGCCTGAGCCTGAGCCCACGCCGGCGCCTCGCCCGAACAAAGTGCCGGCGTGGGCTCCTGTCTCTTATACACATCTCCGAGCCCACGAG
>URWM01000079.1 GCA_900551655.1 uncultured Collinsella sp. | reverse complement strand
GGAATAGCCCGGCGCGTCCTCGGGCGCACAGTTAAGCTTGTTCACGCTGTTGAGCTGCTGAACTCTAAAGTTATAGAACGCGATGCCAAAGCCATTGAAATCGTACTGATAGGTGCCGCCGAGCTTGTCGACACAAGCAATGGTGGCATAGATGACGTCCTGCTCAGTCGTGTCTTTCGACAGTCCGTCGAGCGGCACGTTTTTACGGAAATCGGAGCCCTTCAGCTTGTGACCGATACAGCCGGCGATATCGTCGGTCAAGCGCTCGTAGACCGCATTGAGGCTTTTTGCAGATGTCAGACCACTCTGCTTCGATTTGTCGGCACCATCGGAATGCTCACCGTTGCCGCCCGAAAGCGCATCATAGAGATAGATATAGTGACCCTTACCAAAGTCCTTCTCAAAGCCCTTGCCGGCGTGGTCCCAGTACAAAAAGTCCCCGGAGTCGTCGCCTCCACCATAGCCAAGGATGTTATAGGCTAGCGATGCCCAGTTGGGCAGCACCTTTTTGACGGCGGCCGTATAGAACGAGACATTGTCGTACATCGAGGTACGGCCCTCGAGCTTGCCGTCATCGATATCTACAAACGTGCAGTCGCGATCGTTGACCGTAATGGTGAGCGGCTTGACCACGTCACCATAGAGCTCGTCACGCGATTCATCTTGAAGGGCAAAACCGGCTGTCGGCATCCCGCAAAGCGCCGTGACCGCAACGACCACCCAGCACAGGGTCATCTGTGCTCCACGACGCGCTCGTTGCAAATACCTGGTGAGGTTTTTCATCGCAGTCCTCCCGTCAGTTGCCAATGTATTGAACCAACGTAAAACGCCGCCGCGTCCACAGGGGCGCGACGGCGCGAAGGGGGGCGTAAAAGGCGCAAATGGAACGCGACTCAGTTAAACGGAACGCTTGGCCTCGAGCTTGGCCTGAGCGGCCGCCAGGCGCGCGAGGGGCACGCGATAGGGCGAGCAGGACACATAGTCCACGTCGGCCGCGTTAAACAGGGCCTTGATGGACTTAGGGTCGCCGCCGTGCTCACCGCACACGCCAAAGTGCATGCCGGGGTTGGTGGCACGGCCCTTCTCGACGGCCATGCGCACGAGCTCCAGCACCGCCGAGTCGATGGTCTCGAAGGGGTTATCCTTCAAGATCTTCTTGTGCATGTACAGCGGAATGAACTTGGCCTCGGCGTCGTCACGCGAGAAACCGAAAGTCGTCTGCGTAAGATCGTTGGTGCCAAAGCAGAAGAAGTCGGCGTGCTGTGCAATCTCGTCAGCGACCATGCAGGCGCGCGGCAGCTCGAGCATCGTGCCCACTGGAATGTTGAGCTCGACGCCCTCCTCGGCGGAGACCTCGGCGATCACGCGCTCAATGACCTCGCGGGTCTGAACGTTCTCGGCCGTAATGGAAACGAGCGGGACCATAATCTCGGGACGCGGGTCGACGCCTTCCTTGATAAGGCGGGCGGCAGCCGTTGCCACGGCACGGACCTGCATGAGCGGCAGGTCACCGAAGACGACGGACAGGCGCACGCCGCGCAGGCCGAGCATCGGGTTGGACTCGACCATGCCGTCGATGCGGCGCAGGCGGGCACGCAGGGCGGCAAGCTCTTCCTCGCTGGCGCCGGCGGCTTCCTTCTTGGTGATGGCGACCTCGAGCTCGCGAGGATTATCCAGGAACTCATGAAGCGGCGGATCGAGCAGGCGAACAACCACATCGCGACCGGACATGGTCTTGAACATCGCCAAGAAGTCCTCAGTCTGAACCTTGAGCAGATCGGCCAGGGCCTGCTGCTTCACAGCCTCGTCGTCGGACAGGATGAAGCTCTGGATAATGTTCTTGCGATCGCCCAGGAACATGTGCTCGGTACGGCACAGACCGATGGCCTCGGCGCCAAACTCGAGCGCGAGCTCGGCATCCTCGGGGTTGTCGGCGTTGACGCGCACGTGGTTGGCGTGACCGTCGGTCTCGTCCAGACGGATATCGTCGGCCCAGGACAGGATGGTGTCCAGGTCGCCGGTGAGCTCAGCGGAGACCAAATCGACAGCGCCATCGACGACGATACCCTGGGTGCCGTCGATGGAGATGATGTCGCCCTCGTGCAGCACGCGATCGCTGTCCTCGATACGAACGACCTTCTCGGCAGCGTCGATATGGAAACGCTCGACGCCGCAGACGCAGGGCGTACCCATACCGCGAGCGATAACGGCGGCGTGGCTCGTCTTGCCACCATGGCTCGTCAAGATACCCTCGGCGGCGACCATACCCTTCAGGTCGTCGGGATTGGTCTCCCAACGGACCAGAATGACCTTATGGCCCTCGGCGGAACGCGCGACGGCGTCATCGCTCGAGAACACAACCTCTCCCACGGCGGCACCGGGACTGGCGTTAAGGCCGCATGCGAGCGCCTCGTACTTCTTGGAGGAATCGAACTGCGGGTGCAGGAGCTGGTCGAGCTGCGCGGGGTCGATGCGGCTCACGGCCTCCTCACGGGTGATGAGGCCCTCCTCGACCATCTCGATAGCGATGCGCAAGGCAGCGGTTGCGGTACGCTTGCCCACGCGGGTCTGGAGCATCCAGAGCTTACCCTGCTCGATGGTGAATTCGATGTCGCACATGTCGCGGTAGTGATCCTCAAGCGTCAGAAAGACACGCTCAAGCTCCTCGCCTGCGGACTCGAGGCCCGGGGTGGTCTTGAGGTCGGCTATGGGCTCGGTGTTGCGGATGCCGGCAACGACGTCCTCGCCCTGGGCGTTGACCAGAAAGTCACCGTAGAACTCCTTGGTGCCGTCGGCCGGGTTGCGCGTAAAGGCGACGCCGGTCGCTGAGGTCTCGCCCTTATTGCCAAAGGCCATAGCCTGGACGTTGACGGCGGTGCCAAGGTCGTCGGAAATGCCGTGCTGCTTGCGGTAGATGCAGGCGCGCTCGTTCATCCAACTGCCAAAGACGGCCTGGATAGCGAGGCGCAGCTGGAGCTCCGGATCGTGTGGGAAGACGGGCTTGCCGTCCGCGACCTCGAGCTCAGGGTACAGGGCGGCCTCCACGTTGTCGGAGAAAATGCCCTTGAAAGTCTCGACGAGCTCCTGCAGGTCCTCGGCCGATAGCTCGGAGTCGACGCGAACGCCGGCGACCAGGCGGGCCTGGGTCAGGGCATTCTCGAACAGGTCGGCGTCAACACCCATGACGACGTTGGAGAACATCTGGATAAAGCGGCGATAGCTGTCCCAAGCAAAGCGCGGGTTCTGCGTCTGGGCGATGAGGCCCAGGACGGAATCGTCGTTGAGGCCCAGATTGAGGACCGTGTCCATCATGCCGGGCATGGAGAACGGGGCGCCAGAGCGCACCGAGACGAGCAGCGGATCGTTGGCATCTCCGAGCTTCTTGCCGCAGCGGGCTTCGAGGTCGGCCTCGGCGGCAACGATCTCGTCAAGCGCGCCGGCAGGCCAAACATTGCCGGCACCGGAGTACTCAACGCAGGTCTGGCAGGTAATGGTAAAGCCACCGGGGACCGGCAGGCCGATACGGCTCATCTCGGCAAGGTTAGCGCCCTTGCCGCCGAGTACAAAGTTCATGGACTTGTCGCCCTCGGTGACACAAGTGCCCTGGGCGTCGGTTCCAAAACGGTAAACCCTCTTGCAATCGCTCACGATACCTCCCCTTCTATGTGTTCGCACACACGACCGTGGTAACGAATCGACCCGCCGGATGCGGACCGTGAGGGAACTATACGGCGGGATTTGAACGTGCTTGAGCAGAGGATGCGCGGTTTGGTAAACGTGGTAAAACCGGCGGTAAATGGTAGGTAAAGGTGATTACCTTATGAAGATACCACTACAAGGAACTTGCAGGTCAGATGTGGTAGAAACAGCTTAATCGCTTTAGCAAAAAGCTGTAATTATTGGGATGGAATCTCTTAAACTACGCAATAGCCAAGAAAGACAAAATCTATCAGAAGTATTTGTCCCAGGGATTTTGGTCAGAGTAGCTAATTTGGGACGGGGCTATTTTAGCCACCCCGGCAGATAGCGCGAATGCTTTGGCGGAGTAACGGCCGGGGTAGCTAAAAAAGCCCCATTACAGTTTGAGTCGTCCGAAAGGGCGGCTCCTTACTAGTTCTGGTAATACGATTGAGCCGTACCGATGGTCGCTGGCCGACCGCGACCGCGACGCGGCCTCAACCCGAGACCCCCATCTCGACACATAGCCCGTCATCCGACGAAAGCGCGCAGGTCGTTCTGTATAGGCGCATGGTGTCCCCCTCCGCCACAAGAGGGAAACGAAAAAGCCCCTCTTTGCCGCTACGGACAAAAGGGGCCTCCCAGGGGAAACGTGTTACATAGCCTTCTTTGCAGGGCGATGAAACTCAGAAACCCAACGTCGTACGCGTAGGGACTTACCCAACACCCACGCCATTTCGATCTTCTGGGCCTTCAACGCCACGTCCCGATAAACATCCGGGCATCGGAATGACCTCGTCGCAAGCCGCAAGCATCTCCTCGTCATAGGTGACAACAATTACAATATGGTCTCTCTTAACCTCATGAAGCAATTTAATTCGCGCGCTCCGGCCTTCGCATCAAGCGCTGAAGTTGACTCAAGAAACAACATGACGTCCGGCGATTTCAACATCTGCCGCACAATTGTGATGTTCTGCTTCTCCCCGCCGGACACCCCTCCTTTCTTGCCGTCAAGCATCGCTGCCGCCCCGTTCTCCGCAGCGGCAATCATTTTGCCTAACCCCAATATGACAAGCATCCGATTCAGCTTGTCGGCCTCGAAATCATCAGAAGGCAGCGTAAGATTATCGAGGATCGTCCCCTCAACAATAGGGGGCTCTTGCTCCGTAATGCCAACTCGGCACCGCCGCAATGCGTATCGGTCGATGCGACGCTGTGATACCCCGTTGTAGAGGACGGCCCCTTCCGTATTATCTGGATATAGCCCCAATATCACTGACAGCAGCGAGCTCCTCCCCGAACCATTTCTTCTTGCTTACTGTTTTTTATATTGTAACGATTTTCGATAAGAGGAGAGATCACTCCGTGACGCGCAGGCCCGAACTCTAAGCGTTTCCCATCAGCATTGCCCATCTTTCGGATCGAAATCCAAATCCAGCTTCTTATCGCATGCCGAAATCAAATCCCGATCATGGCTTACAACAAGAATTAGTTGATCGAAGGGATTTCGATGAATATACTCTGTGAACTCCCGACGGCTTTCTTCGTCTAGATCATTCGTCGGTTCATCAAACACAAGCACTTCCGGCTGCCTGCGAAGTGCCGCGAATATCCTTAGCTTTCGATACTCTCCACCAGAAAGGTCTCTACAATTCTTGCCTTTTAACGATTCGACGGTTCGATAGAAACTCGGCACAAGCTCTCGGAGGTTTTCGTTCGATCCCCGAATCGACGTCCTCTCAAGATAATTTTCCACCGTTTCGTTCGGAATGAAGAGCTTTTGCGGGCACACCGCAAACAGATCCCGTCGGATCGTCTCCATATCGAGCTTTTCATATGGCACCGACCCCAAAGCCCGATGTCCCCCAGCAGAATATAGTCCAAGGAGCACCTTCAGAAACGTGCTTTTTCCGCATCCGTTCGGCCCGGTAATGGCATAGGTTTTTCCTCCCTCCACCTCCAAGGAAAGGTCGCGGTACAAGTAGGGCTTCCCCGCGTATCGATACGCGATGTTGGACAACGATATGCTCTCCACGTGCCCAACCGTGAGGGTGCCGCGGTCCTCGGCGTCCTCCGTCAGAGCCCCCAATCGGTCGAACGAGGCCCTTGCGTCCTGATACGATTTGAAATAATTCAAAAAATACTTGAAGCATCCGAACGCCATCGAGTAATACGAGTTCACCATTGTGAACTCACCTATGCTCATTCTTCCGCTCAATATTTCCATCCCGGAGATCACGAGCAGTGCCCCCCGAAACACAGACGAGATCAGGCCGTCGCTTGATGTGGCCAGATTCGAGACCCTACTTGCTTTCATGTAAATCGGGTAGTACCCCTCGAATACCCCTTTGAGCGTCCGAGCGCTCTGGTTATATGCGCCATCGCACTTAATGTCAAACAACTGCGACAGCTCGCCGCTCACGGACGCGAAAAGCTTACTCAAACCCTCCTTGTTCGCAAGCGAGCTGTTGTACAACGGCTTTTTCAACGCCCTGAATAAAATGAAGTACGCAACAAGCGAACATGCACTTAACACCAGGAACACCGGATTAATCGAAAACAGGATGATGCATATCAACACAATCAGAACGACGTTAAGCCCGATCGTCAGGAAGTTGTTCACGACAAACGATGACACCGCATTCGAATCCGCATACACCCTCTGCGTTGTATAGGATGGATCCGCCTGCTCCCCCTTTTCCAGGGGCCCCCGTTCAAACGACTCACACGTGGTCCCCATCAGTCTCGTCGTCATCTCCAAGATGACGCGCGATACGTTCACACCCATCGCATACGACATGAAGGAGGCCGATATCCCTATGCCCGCAACAAAGGCCGCAAACCACACGACGCGAGATGGATCCCTATTCGTCACGAGAAAGTCTACAAACCCACCGTTTAAAGCGGGCATGATGCACGAGAGAGCAAAATTCACCAGCATGAGAATCACGAAAAGCCGTGACCCTTTACACCGAAACAACTCGTGAACCGTCTTCTTAAACATGCCAGCTCCCATCAAGCGGCCTTTTATCCAAAACTGAATTTGTTCGCCGCTTAATCGCTCCCATATATCCCTTGTTGTTAATCCTTGCTCAAGACATTATCTCGGGTTGCGGTGCCCAGGAGTCCATTTCACCTTTATATACATACGAATAAGCCCCCTATTTGCATAGGCAAGCGCGGCGATTATAACGGCAGCCACCATCAGACCGAGAATAGCCCTTTTGTCCGGAAAAAGGGACGAGAGAAAAAGGCATATTGCGGAGAAAACTATAGACGCCCCCACCACTCGGTTTGCGCCTAGAGACTCGGCCGTCCGCTTTGCCTCCTCTAAACGCTCTCCCGATAGCAATGACATTCCGGCAAGCAATCCCGTGAGCTTGCCTCGATATATCATTATTCCGAACAACAGCAGCAGGCATGACCCCACCATTGAAACCACAACGTCCGACATCGCCATCACTCCAGTCCACTCCTTCAATACCAGCCCTATCGACAAACATCAAAACTTTTTTAACCTAATATCTGTCTCTTATACACATCTCCGAGCCCACGAGACGTAGAGGAATCTCG
>URWM01000078.1 GCA_900551655.1 uncultured Collinsella sp. | reverse complement strand
CGAGATTCCTCTACGTCTCGTGGGCTCGGAGATGTGTATAAGAGACAGGTGTGCGATCGGGCTTGCCGCCGCGGAAAATCTCGCGGCCATGCAGACGATGTTCCAGGTCACGCTCGGCCTTTTCCTCGTCAATCTTGGTCTGGCTCACCGACGGGTCCTCAATCAGCGACGACACCGAGTTCACCTGCTTTTGAATGCGCTCGGAAATCGTGTCGTCCATACTCACGATATGCATCTTCCAGTCGATGTTCGTAGCGGTCGATGAGCTCTTGGTCCACACGAACGTCAGAATGGCGCTCTGATGACCCCTCGCGGGGAACATGCCAAAGAAGGAATCGTGCTGAATGTTGCTATCCTCGTCGATATAGGCGTGAACGTTATACACCACGCGGTCGATCTTATCGTTGAGCAACGCGTTGGTCGCAAGTGCCGCAGCCTGAATCTGCCCGTTGGACAGCAGCTCGAGCTCGTTGGCAGACGACGTGTCCAACACCGTTACCTCGACCGTGCCTGTGCGCTCGTCCGCCTCGTCGACGGTAAAGTCGAGCGGGAACTGCGTAAAGCCGTTACCCCACTCAAGGCCGCCCTTCAGTGCCGTGGAAACGGTATCCACCGAAACACTCTCGGACAGGTTGGCAGTGTTCAGGCGACGCATCACGCCGTAGCCAATCTGCATGCCCACGATCAGCACCAAAATACCGATGACCACGGCCATCGCGGTCTTCGTAATGGTATGGCTCACCTGCGAGCCCGAAGGATCGTCCTCGGACAGCGGGTCGATATGTTTTGCCTGGCTCGCGCGGTCCTCGCTGCGCAGCTGCGCTAGCGCCGCTTTGTCACCGCGCTTGGCCGCAGCCTCCTTCTCACGCATGCGCTCGGTACGCTTTTTGGCGAGCGTGGGATCCAAGACGCCGGATGCATCGATTTCGGAGAATAACTCCGTCACTTCTTCCGGAGTCAAAGGGTTCTTGTCAGCCATAAACTTCCTGTCATATCAATCAGTCGAGCTCGTGCGCACGCGCACCTTCGAACTGCATTCGATAGTAACGGGCATAGGTGCCGCCACGGGCGAGAAGCTCCTCGTGCGTGCCACGCTCCACAACGCGACCATGCTCAACGGTCGCAATCTCATCGGCATGCTTAATGGTCGAAAGACGGTGGGCGATGATAATCGTGGTGCGGCCGCGTGCCAGCTCTTCGAGTGACTCCTGCACCGCCTCCTCGCTCTCGTTATCCAAAGCACTCGTCGCCTCGTCCAAAATCAGGATCTTGGGGTTCTTGAGAAACACGCGCGCGATGGCAACGCGCTGCTTCTGTCCGCCCGAAAGACGGCTGCCGCGCTCGCCCACCACGGTGTCGTAGCCCTGCGGAAGCGACTCGATAAAGGCATCGATGTTGGCGCGACGGGCGGCCTCGGCGATCTCTTCTGCCGTAGCGCCCGGCTTGCCGTAGGCGATGTTCTCGCCAATCGTACCGTCAAACAGATAGACATCCTGCTGCACCAGGCCAATGGCGCGGCGCAGGCTCCGCTGCGTCACGTCGCGCACGTCTTGGCCGTCGATGCTGACGGATCCAGCAGCCACGTCATAAAAGCGCGGCAGCAGCGAACACGTTGTGGACTTGCCACCGCCCGAGGGGCCAACCAGGGCAATGGTCTGTCCGGGCTTGATGGACAGGTTCATATGGTCGATCACGGGGCGAGCTTCTTCGCCTGCGCCGAGCTCAACGTCCTCGTAGCTAAAGCACACGTCGCGATATTCAACCGCGCCAGCCGTCACCTGCAGGTCCGCGGCATCCGGCTTGTCCTGGATATCCGGGGCGGTCGAAAGCACCTCGTCCATACGCTTAAAGCCGGCGATGGCCTTCTGATACGTTTCAGCCGAATTGACGAGCGTCTCGAGCGGCGTGCAGAACAGTGAAATGTAGAGCGCGAAGGTCGCCATATCGACCGCCTGCAGCCGTCCCTGGGCGACCAGCCAACCACCCAGCAGCACCACGATCACGTACAACACGCCCGAGAGCAGGCCATACGTCGCAGTGTAAACGCCCATGGCGTGATACATATTCTCTTTGGACGAAAGATAGCGGTCGTTGGAGGAGCGGAACTTGGAGCGTTCAGCCTCCTCGTTCGCAAAACTCTTGACCACGCGCATGCCGGCCAGCGAATCCTGCAGCTGAGCATTAATACCGCTGATCTTTTTGCGGTTGTCGCTAAAGACCTCGCGCATGCGCATGTTCTGCCAAAACATGATGACCGCAAACACCGCCGTCGCCACGGCCATGGCAAGCGCCAGCACCGGAGCGATGGTAAAGAGGATCACAAACGAGCCGATAATCTCGATACCGCAGATGATAATCCACTCGGGCACGTGGTGTGCCGCCTCGCAGATATCGAACAGGTCGTTGACCACGCGGCTCATCATGTCACCTGAGCTGTTGCGATCGAAGTACGCAAAGCTAAAGCGCTCGTACTGATCGAACAGGTCCTCGCGCATCTTGGACTCCATGCGCGCGCCCATCACGTGGCCCCAATAGCTCACAAAGTAGCGACAGGCGCAACGGATGGCATACATCAGCACCAGACCAACCGCGATCATACCGAGCGCCTGCATAATAGCAGCCTGACCCTGGGTAAAGAGCCCACCAGTCAGATTGCGCAGAATAATAGGAAACGCCAGGTCAATGGCGGCAAGCACCAGGGCGCAAACAGTATCGGCAACAAAAAGCCCCATCTGGGGCTTGTAATAAGAAAGAAAACGCTTAAACATGCAGTCCTCGGGGAGAAATAAATAGGGTGAGAAATCTGGTTGAACCGTTCGAGTTGAAAGAAAAGCAGCCCAACAAGCATAACGCCGATGTTCTGGCAACGTCAGCGAAAACGTCCCTAAGCGAGCAAGGTGCCTTGAAAGAGGAGCGACGCGTACTTCGGTACGCGAGCGACGATTGAAAGGCAGATTGCCGCTTAGGGGCGTTTGCAGCGTCGAGTCGTTACGCGGTTTGGTAAAACCGCGTAACTAAATACGCTCCGCGATCTCGTGGATGAGGTAGTCGGTCTTTTCCCAGCCCAGACACGGGTCGGTGATCGACTTGCCGAAGACGCCGCCGTCGACCGGCTGGTTGCCGTCCTCCAGGTAGGACTCGATCATAAAGCCCTTGACCAGCTTGGAGATGGACTCGTTGCGGCGGCAGCTGTCGAGCACCTCCTTGCAAATGCGATACTGCTCCAGCGGACGCTTGCCCGAGTTGTCGTGGTTGCAGTCGATGACCGCTGCGGGATTGGCATAGCCGGCGTGCTCGGTATAGCGCTCGGCCAGGCGTTCCAGGTGTTCGTAGTGGTAGTTGGGGTAGGTGCGCCCATCGAGACCGATGTAGCCACGCATAACGGCGTGCGCGAGCGGATTGCCGTCGCACTCGACCTCCCAGTTGCGGAAGATGAAGCTCTGGTGCGCCTGCGCGGCGTAAATGGAGTTGAGCATAACGGTGGTAGAGCCAGCAGTGGGATTCTTCATGCCGACGGGTACCGAAATGCCGCTCGACACCAGACGATGCTCCTGGTTCTCGACCGAGCGTGCGCCCACGGCAACATAGCTCAGCAGGTCAACGAGGTACTGGTAGTTGGACGGATAGAGCATCTCGTCGGCGGTGAAGAAGCCCGTTTCCTCAATAACACGCAGGTGCATATGGCGGATGGCCTTGACGCCCTCGAGCAGGTCGTCGGGAGCCTCGGGGTTGGGGTTGTGCAGAAGGCCCTTGTAGCCGGTGCCCTTGGTGCGCGGCTTATTGGTGTAGACGCGCGGAATGATGATGAGCTTGTCCTTGACCTCCTCGGCGGTCTTGGCCAGTCGATTCATGTACTCAAGCACCGAGTCCTCGCGGTCGGCAGAGCACGGGCCGATGATGAGCACCTTGCGTGCGTCCTCGCCGGTAAAGACCTTGGCGACCTCGGCGTCAAATGCCTGCTTTTTGGCGGTAAGCTCGGCAGAAAGCGGCATTTCCTCGCGGATCTCCATAGGGATCGGCAACTTGCGTTTGAATTCCATGGCCATAGGGGCCTCCTCAATTTATAGAAAGAGCAATAAGCGTATTGTCGAGTGTCCGGAATTATCCGCTGTCGCACGCTAAAGTGCAAGCCCTTGTCACCCCGAAACCTGCCAAAAAGGGACAGGTTTATTTTGGCAGGTTTTATCTGGGCAAACGTCGGCGGATGCCGGGAGGGAGCTGCGCCGCGCGGGACCGTAAGGCTGTTGTCGGTTCCCCAGGAAACACCCCGTGGGCAAAAAATGCCAAATATGAGTACGGTTGCTAACCTAGTAACATATCGGTCTAGCGAGATAATAGACAAAGTGAAAAATACGTTCATTAACGTTGGCACGCAGAAGCCTGCTAACGGGCGTTTTGATTAATTCGAAGGCGTATAGAGGCCGCAAAGAGGTCGTTTGAGGTGGTTTTGGCTGTTACTAAAAAGGTGACAGTACTCATATTTGTCCTTTTTTGCCCACGGGGTCTGGAAAGCGCCGTCAATGAGGTCTCAGGAAAAGCGTTTCGAGGCTCGAAGGACACAAAACGGGGGCGCAGGTTGTCCTGCGCCCCCGTTCTCGCGTTATTCGTTCCCTGCGGCAGAATTTACGCCGCTTCGTCGAACTGCGAATTGTAGAGATCGGCGTAGAAGCCGCCCTGGGCGAGCAACTCGTCGTGCGTGCCCTTCTCGACGATATCGCCGTCGCGAATCACCAGGATCACGTCGGCGTTGCGGATCGTGGACAGGCGGTGCGCGATGACAAAGCTGGTACGGCCCTGCATCAGCGCATCCATGGCGCGCTGAATGAGCTCCTCGGTGCGGGTATCGACGTTGGAGGTCGCCTCGTCCAAAATCAGCGCCGGGCGGTCGGCCAAAATGGCACGGGCGATGGTCACGAGCTGGCGCTGACCCTGCGACAGGTTGGTGCCCTCCTCGTTGATCATAAAGTCGTAGCCGCCGGCGAGCGTATGGATAAAGTGATCGCAGCGTGCGGCGCGTGCAGCGGCCTCGACCTCGTCATCGCTTGCATCGGGTCGTCCGTAGCGGATGTTCTCGCGGATGGTGCCGTTAAACAGCCAAGTATCCTGCAACACCATGGCAAACTCGCCGCGAAGTGCCGCGCGGTCCCAATCGCGCACGTCGACACCCTCGACGCGCAGCGAACCGCCGTCCACATCGTAGAAGCGCTGCAGCAGCTTGATGAGCGTGGTCTTGCCAGCGCCGGTGGGACCGACGATGGCGATGGTCTGGCCGGGCTGCGCCTCGCAGCTAAAGTCGTGGATGATGGTCTTGTCGGGCGTATAGCCAAACTTGACATGGTCGAACTCCACGTGACCGGGGCGCTTCTCGGGGATCTGCGCGTCGGTCTTTTGCTCCTCCTCGGGCGCGGCCAGGAACTCAAAGACGCGCTCGGTGGCAGCGGCCATCGACTGCATCGTGTTGCTCACGTTGCCCAGCTGCTGCACGGGTTGCGTAAAGTTGCGAACGTACTGGATAAAGCTCTGGATGTCGCCGGGCGTGGCATTGCCGGTCAGCGCGAGCTGTGCGCCCACCACGACGACGCCCACGTAGCCCATGTTGCCCACCAGGCTCATAAGCGGCATCATCAGACCCGACAGGAACTGCGAGCGCCAGCCACTAATAAAGAGACGGTCGTTTTGACGGTCGAACTCCTCGATTGAGGCCTCGGCGCGGTCGAACACCTGAATAACGTTCTGGCCGGCAAAGTCCTCCTCGATAATGCCGTTGACGGTGCCCAGGACCTGCTGCTGCTCGCGGAAGTACGGCTGCGAGAAGTGAATCATCACGGTTAGGATAATCGCGGCGGCCGGCAGCGTGAGCACGGTGACGCCGGTGAGCGGCAGGCTGATCGAAAGCATCATGACGAGCACGCCGATAATCTGCGTGACGGACGTAATAAGCTGCGTCACGCTCTGGTTGAGTGACTGGCCGAGCGTATCGACGTCGTTGGTGATGCGGCTGAGTACGTCGCCCTTGCTGTGGCCGTTGAAGTAGCTCATCGGCACGACAGCGATCTTGGCGGCGATCTCCTTGCGCATGCGGTAGCAAATCTTTTGCGTGACGCCGGTCATGAGCCAGCCCTGGATGAGGCTGCAGACAGAGCTTGCCAGATACAGGCAGAGCAAAAAGCCGAGCGTCTTGGCGATCCAGGCAAAGTCGACATCGCCGGTACCGTTGACCTTGGCGACCAGGCCTTCGAACAGTTTGGTCGTAACCTGGCCGAGCACCTTGGGCCCCACAATGTTAAAGATGACCGAGCACACGGCAAAGGCGACGGCGGCAAACACGGCAACCTTGTGCTGACCGATATAGCCGAGCAGCTGCCTCATGGTGCCCTTAAAGTCCTTGGCCTTTTCGCCGCGGCCCATGCCACCCATGCGACCCATGGGACCACGCTGGCGGGTGGGCTTGGGAATCTGAGTCTTGGTCTCGTCTGCCATTAGCGCTCGCCTCCTTCCATGACGGCTGCAATTTCTTCTTGGGTAAGCCCCAGCTCCTCGGCGGAAAGCTGCGACTGTGCAATCTCCAGGTACGCCGGACAGCTGCGCAGCAGCTCCTCGTGCGTGCCGGTGCCCACTACGTGGCCGTCGTCGAGCACGATGATCTGGTCGGCGTGCATGATGGTCGCGATGCGCTGGGCCACGACCACAAGCGCGGCGTCGGTGACGTTTTTGGCGAGCTCCTCGCGCAGGCGCGCGTCGGTTTTGTAGTCAAGCGCGCTAAACGAGTCGTCGAACACCACGACCTCGGGCTTCTTGGCCAAGGCACGGGCGATGGCCAGGCGCTGGCGCTGACCGCCCGAAACATTGGAGCCGCCCTGGCTGATGGGGGAGTCGTAGCCGCCCTCACGCTCGGCGATAAAGTCCTCGGCCTGTGCGACGCGTGCTGCCTGGCGCATATCCTCGTCACTCACCATGTCGCCGGCAAACTTGAGGTTGCTCTCGACGGTGCCGGAGAACAGGCGACCCTGCTGCGGAATATAACCAATGCGGCGGCGAAGCTCGGAAAGGGTCATGTCGCGCACGTCGACGCCGTCGAGCGAAATGCTGCCGCTCGTGACGTCGTACAGGCGCGGAATCAGCTGCACGAGCGTGGACTTGCCCGAGCCCGTGGAGCCGATGATGCCAAGCATCTGACCGGCATGCGTGGTGAAGTTCACGCCGCTGATCACGTCGGCGCGGGCGTCGGGGTACTGGAAGCTCACGTCGTGGAAGCAAAGCTCGCCGCCCGGGGGTCCGGCTGCGGG
>URWM01000077.1 GCA_900551655.1 uncultured Collinsella sp. | reverse complement strand
GAGATTCCTCTACGTCTCGTGGGCTCGGAGATGTGTATAAGAGACAGCCGTATAAGCGGGGAAAACCCTTAAGGCCCGAAAGGGCACGATGGCATTCATATTCTTCGCGAAACGCCGCCTTGAACTTGGTGACCAGCGCCTCGTGGGCGGCATCGTCATCAAATTCGTCGCGCGCCGGCAAGATGAGCTGCTTGAGCGCCACGGCCTCGCCCTGGGCGTTGACGGCACGCGTCACACGGCCGATACCGCCGCGGCGCATGGTGGCGTCATCGGCAAACAGCATCGTAAAACGGCGCAGGTAGGCGGGAAGCTCGTCCGTGCCCAGGGCGACGGCCGGCTCAAACCCGTCGACGCGCGCCAGGCGCAAGCCCACCATGGGATCACGGTTGAGCGACTGGGCTACCGTAGAAGCGAGGTCGTTCGTCATAGGGCGATCGCCGCCACATTGGTGTTGAAGTTGTTGAGCGCGACGTCGTCGTTGCCGTAGTGCCCAACCCATTGGCACAGGTTGGTATAGCAGCCCCACAGATTGGCATACTGCCGATACCACTTAGATTTGGTCGAGAACCTTTGTCGACCGAACTCGGCACGGATAACAAACATGTCATTCGCCAGGGTGTCGCACGGTCCGGTATCGCCCGTGGCGTTATAGGTCGACACCACGCTATTGGCGCGGGCGACATAGCCATCGAGCATATTGTATTTGGTCACGAGCCAGCTGTGGATACTCTCTTCCTCGGCAGCCGAGAGACCGCCCGAGCCCGCGTCCCCGCCGGTACCGCCGTCCGTCGAGCCATCACCCGAAGATCCACCGCCAGAGGCGGAGCCCGAACCGGAACCGCCGCCCGACGAATCGGAGCTGGAGCCAGACGAACCCGAACCGCCGGGCTTGCCTGTCTGTTGGGCGTCCTGCCCCTTCTGCTGCTCGGCCTTATTTATGACAGATGCCACACTGTTGTTGGAAAGCTTCGTGATGATCTTGGTGTTGGTGAGCACGATGGTCTTGCCGTTTGCCAGCGTAACCTCGTTGTCCGATGTTTCGGGACTGTCCGCATCGTCGCCACCGAACACAACGTGCGAGACCACACTCGCCCACGTATATCCGGCTGTCGTTCCCAAGTCGCTTTTGGCCTTGCGCCCAATATGCAGCTCACGCGCAGCATGCGCCTGCACCATGGACGGCACCGTCATGCCATAAGCCGAAACACCGGCTATGACCAGCACGAGCGAGCAAGACAGCAGCACACACGCCCGAGGTGCCAGGCCCAGCCGGCGTCGCATGCGCACCGCGGCGCCATGCTTTGTCTGAGTGCCCCCGGGCCGCATGCGATCTCCTCCAACAAAAACACGCCGCTTAAAAGCGGCGCATTCTTTCACATCCACATTTGAGTGTATCAGCGAACCCAAAAGGTTGTGCAACGAATGGGCAAATACGAGGTGCGACCGGACCCATCCACGCGATAAGCGGATGAAAAGCAGGTTTGTTGCACAACAAATGTATGAACGCGCACCCAATTATGAGCGCCCCGTGCGGCAGGCCGACGGGACATGCCGCGGAGCTGACGCCGCTTAGATCGCGCGGCGGGCCTCGATAGCGCGGCCAAGCGTAAGCTCGTCGGCATACTCCAAGTCGCCGCCCACGGGAAGGCCGCTTGCCAGACGCGACACCTCGACGCCCAACGGCTTGATGGTACGGGCCAGATAGCTCGCCGTGGTCTCGCCCTCGATGTTGGGGTTGGTGGCGATGATGACCTCATGGATATCCTCGTGGCCCAGACGCGCCAGCAGCTCGCGGATGTGCAACTGCTCGGGACCAATCTTGTCCATGGGACTGATCACGCCACCCAATACGTGGTAGAGACCGTGGTAGCTGCCCGTGCGCTCGATCGCCTGGACGTCGCGCGGCTCGCCCACCACGCAAATGCGAGTGGTATCGCGCATCGGGTCCTGGCAGATGGAACACTCGTCGGCCGTGGCGTAGTTAAAGCAACGGCTGCAAAAGTGGACCTCCTGCTTGACCTCCAGGATGGCCTCGGCCAGGCGGCGGGCCTCCTCGGCATCGGCCTCGAGCAGGTAATAGGCGATGCGCTGGGCCGACTTGGGACCAATGCCCGGCAGACGGCCCAGCTCATCGAGCAGTTTTTGCAGACTGTGATTCGCACTCATATATATGCGTGTCTTAGAACGGCATGCCCGGGATGTTGAGGCCGCCGGTGATGGCGCCCATCTGCTTGTTGGCGAGCTCGTTGACGCCGCGGACGGCCTCGTTGACGGCAGCCATGATCATGTCCTGCAGCATATCGACGTCCTCGGGATCGAGGGCATCGGGGTCGATGGTGAGGTTGACGAGCTCCATCTCGCCGTTAACGGTCACCTTGACCATACCGCCGCCGGCAGAGGCGTCGACGGTCTGGGACTTGAGGTTCTCCTGCGCGGCGGCAAGCTGCTCCTGCATCTTGCGAGCCTGCTTCATCATCTGCTGCATGTTCATACCGGCCATGATGGCTCCTTTACGTGCGGCCGCACGCCGAGCTGCAAGGGCAGCCGGAGCACGGCGGGACTTTCAAACTCAAAAATCGTACCACGGCGCGAGGCCAGCAAGCGGGGCGGTCACGCTACCTCAGTCGATATACATGTCCTGAGTGCAGACCGCACCCAATGATTATGCAAAGTTGCATAATTCGCATCTGCATAAGATTGAAAGCTAAATCTTGTAGAGCCGGAATCCGACATTTAATGCGTACCACTAAATGGCTAAATGCCGAGCCACCACTCGAGGTGGCGCTCATGACGGTGGGGTATAATTTGATTGCCATAGATAGCAATTTGGAGGTACCCCATGAATGCCCCCGACGCGCTCCAAAACATCCGCTCAAAACACCCCGTCGCATATGTGGTTCTCTATCTCTTTGTCGGCTGGGCATTGCTGGTTGTCATCACCCATGCTATAGCCTTTGGAGCAGAACTGCTGATAGCCAACTCGGACCAGCCCACCGTCAAATGGGAAGCGACCGATGAGTGCACCGACGGAACCCGAACCGTTTACTACAACAGCCCGTCCCTCTACCAAGAGTTCAAGGTCAAGATAAAGGACTTCAAGATTGTCGATGCCGAACCGGGCTCTTTATTTACAATCGGGGCAACCATCAACGCCGAGCAAGTCGAGTACACGGACAGCCACGCGACGTATCGCATCGACCTCAGCATCCTAGGCCGACCGTCACGCACCTGTCTGCTCGAATGCGATATACGCGACACCACACTACACATGTCCGAAATACAGATGTGCCCGGACAAAACCCCTGAAGAGCTAGGAGTCCTAAGCCCGGCGAGCGATTCTCAGCAGTAGAACGATAGCCCGCCGGTTGTTTCTTTCCAACGTTTGCAAATCAGCGCATGGTTAGATGAAACAAACTGCATGATATCGCGTAAATCCCGAGCAGGAATATCGCCCTTGTTATGGGCCAGCTTGCATCCGCCGGAGCGAGTAAGCCATATCTTGGTCGCCTCGGCAGTGGGGCGCTTGACCGCTATATGAACATGGACGGGTTCACCGTTCTCCCCTGTCCAGAAAAAGATGACGTACGGCCCGAGTCGGAAGAGACTAGGCATAGACTCGTCCGCCTTCGTAAGCAAAACGCAAGATAAGCGGGGCGTTATTACGCACAAAATCATCGAGGTCTTTGAGGTCCGCTTCGCTAAAGCCCTCGTGCGACACCCAGTTGAATGCCGGCAAGATACATTCCGCCGTGTCAAAGCCCCAATCGCGTGGGCGCTCCACAACGATCTTCACCGTGTTGTCCTCGCGGACTTCGGAATACGAGATTTGCGTATCGTCCTCAAGACGGACATATTCCCACATCATAAGCTCGCTCCGTTCAAAGAGGTCTCTTCTTGAGCAGTATACCCGCCCGCGCAGCTACTCCACCGGTTTGAAGATGGTGGACTGGCCGAAGACACTGCGGATGAGGGCTTTGGCCTCGTCCTCGGTCTGCGGGATGCTTGGGGCTGCGCCCTGATGGCCGAAGGGGCTGCCCGCGCCGGGGTTGGACTCCCAGGGAGCTGCAGGAGCGTCCTCCTCTTTGGGGGCAGTTGCAGCGGGCTTGGGCGCGGACGCCGCACCCGGCACGTCGAACGGGGGCAGATCGTCCCCGCCGGCATCGGCAGCAAAACCGCCAACCATGGCGTCGTCGTAGGGAACCTGCTCGGATTCCCACGGGGCAGGCTGCGCGACAGGTTGAGCCGTGGGAGCGGACGCGCGCTCGGGCGCACGGGGCGCGGGCTCGGTCGGGAGCTTGCCCGTAGCGGGAGCGCCGGCAGGGTTGTCGGAGCGCAGCCAGGGAGCCTTGGCCAGGCCGGATGACTTGGACGCGGGCGAGACGGGCTTGGGCGCGGGTGTCGGAGCAGCCGGTTTGGGCGCCGCGGGCTTAGGCGCCGACGGGGTCGATGCCGCTACCGGTGCCGTTTGCTGCTGCGACGCGCTGGCGCTCGAGGATGCAGGGGCCGCCGAGAACACGGGTTGCGGGTCCGCAGATGCCGCAGCCCGTGCAGATGGAGAATGCTCCTCATGTTGAGGAGCCGGCGTGCCACCCCCATCCAGGACATAGTCGACGGTACGACGACCGAAGACCGCGCAGACCGTCGGCAGGACCACCGACTGCGTATCGGCGCGACCGAGCATCTTAATGGCAAAAGTCGAACCCGCGGGGAACGAGACGGTGAGCTTGGAGCCGTCGTCGGCCGTGGCGCGGGCATTGAGCAAAAGCCCTGCGTAGGAGGCCTGACGGGCCTTGACGCGTTCGACTACCTCGGCCCATTTGCGCTGGAGCTCACCGGCATCCTCGACCGCGGGGGTCTCGGCGGCGCCGGCGGCAGCAACCTGAGCGGCAGTGTTGGGCTTGGACACCGGCACGGTCGATGCAGCAGGCGCGGGAGCCGGAGCCGCAACGGGCTGAGGTGCAGGCGTTACAGGTTTAGGCGCCGGCGCAGGAGCCGCAGACTTGGGCGCAGGCTGGGCAGCTGGAACAGCAGCGCCGCGGTCCCAAGGCATGCCACCCTGATGCGCGGACGTAGCAGCGGGGGCGGCGGTCGCCGCAGGAGTAGCAGCTCGGGCACCCGAGATCAGCGTCGGTTGCTGTGTCGTCGCAGGTGCAGCCACGACAGCCGCAGACGCACTCGCTTGAGCAGCAGCCACGCTCGCCGGAACGGCGGCGTTGGCAACCATGGCCTCCAAGCGCGCCACGCGCTCGGCCAGGGCCTCAATGGTCAGATCGGCCTCGGGACGTGCCAGGCGGGTGCAGGCGATCTCGAGCACCAGGCGCACGTCGCTCGCGCCCCTCATCTCCAAGGCGGCATCGTCGAGCACCGTCAGCACGCGAGCCAAACGATCGGCAGGATGCTCGCCAAAGGCAGCGGCCTCGGCAGCAAGCGCCTCGGCCTGCTCGGAGCCGCCCTCAAACAGCTCGGCACGGGCACCGGCAACGCAGGCAACGTACACGTCACGCACATGCGCTACCAGGTCGCGCGTCAGCTCCAGCAGGTCGTTTCCTTCCTCGACCTGCGCACGGATCAGTCCATAGAGCTCGGCAACATCGCGATCGGCAATGGCGCGGGAAAACTCGCCCAGAATCTGGTCCGAAACCTCGCCTAAAAGCGAGCGGGCATCGTCCGCATGCACAGAACCGTTGCCAAAGACGCTCAGCTGCTCCAGCGTGGACAACGCGTCGCGCATGCCGCCCTTTGCATGGCGCGCCACGATGGCGAGCGCCTCGTCGTCGTAATCGAAGCCCTCCTGCTCGCATACGTATGCCAGGCGATGCTCGATATCCTCGTTGCCGATGCGATGGAAATCGAAACGCTGGCAGCGTGAGAGGATGGTCTCCAGAATCTTTTGCGGGTCGGTGGTGCACAGCACAAAGATCACGTGTGCCGGCGGCTCCTCGAGCGTCTTGAGCAGCGCGTTGAACGCCGCCGTCGTGAGCATGTGGACCTCGTCGATGATATAGATCTTGTACTTGCCGCGCACCGGGGCAAAGTTGACGGAGCTGATGATCTCCTCGCGCACATTGTCCACGCCCGTGCGGCTTGCGGCATCGAGCTCGTAGACATCCGGGTGGTTGCCCTCGGCAATGAGCTCGCACTCCTCGCAAGTACCGTCGGGCATGCAGCCGCTTGCACCCTCGGCGCGCGCCGCCTCGGCATTGCGGCACAGCAGCGCCTTGGCAAGGATGCGCGCCATGGTGGTCTTGCCCGTGCCGCGCGGTCCGCAGAACAGGTAGGCGTGGGACAGGCGTCCCTCGGTGATAGCGTGCTCGAGCGTCGAGACGATATGCTGCTGGCCCACCACGGAGTCGAAGGTGAGCGGGCGATACTTTCGGTACAACGATTCCATGGGTGCTCCCCCGGGTATACTGAGACTTGTTGCCGCGACGGCCATGCGGTCGCACGGCATACTGCATTCATAATAACCCGTACGGCGAGCCCGCCGCGATAGGAGTCCAAAGAGCATGGCAGACGCAGAGAGTAACCTCGTTCCCTCCGAAGCAGCCGACCAGGTCGAGGTCGCGCTCGAGGAGCAGGCCGCAGCCGATGACGGCATCCTGTACCTCAACGAGTACCAGTACGAAAACGACCTGGTCACCGACTTCGCCCGTCTGGTCGCCTCGCCCAGGCGTCGCGGCTCGCTGTATGTCGCCGCGGCAATTGCCGCGCTCATCGGCATCGGCATGCTGGTGGCCGGCGGCAGCTGGATCAAGTTCGGCGTCGTGCTGATCGTGTTCGGCGCCTTTTTGGCCTGGTGGAGCAAGAACCTTCACCACACGCTCGCCCGCGACTTTATCGACGCCGTCGAGGCAGACGAGTCCATGGGTGGCCGCTATCGCCGCGTCGCCGCCAACGAGGACGGCCTGATGGTCTGGGGCAAGAGCGGAAAGTCGCAGTTCTTCCCGTTTGAGAAGCTCGACCACGTGCTCGACGGCGAGCGCATCTTTGTGGCCATGTTCGCCGACCAAGGCGTGACGATTCCCAAGGACACCTTTGTCCGCGGCGATGCCGAGCAGTTTGGTCCCTTCCTTAAGGCGCGCATCAACAAAAAACTCCGCATCGAGACCAAACGCAAGAAGATGAAGGCCGAAAAGGCCGCTGCCAAGGCCAAACAGGGCGACCAGCCCAAAAAGGACGCTCCCAAGCAGCGTAGGCAGAAGAAGAACAAGAAGAAGCGCTAAGGCCAAGTCAGATAGGCCACCTCGCCCCGCTACCCTCACCTGTCTCTTATACACATCTCCGAGCCCACGAGACGTAGAGGAA
>URWM01000076.1 GCA_900551655.1 uncultured Collinsella sp. | reverse complement strand
GCAATTTCTTTTTTGGACAGGGCATGTGGACGCCGTGGCAGATGTATGCCTGGGGGCTCGTGGGATACGTTGGCGGTGCGCTGGCGTATGCGGGCGCGTTCGACCGCGCCGACGGCACCGTGCGCATGCCGGCGCTGCTGGCGTACGGCTTTGCGTCGGGTTTGCTGTACGGCGTTGTGATCAACGCCTACGACATTATCGGTTTTGTTCAACCGCTCACGTGGGCGGGTGCCATGGCGCGTCTTGCCACGGCAGTGCCGTTCGATATCACACACGGCCTCGCGACCTGCGTGTTCTTGGCCGCCTTGTACAAGCCTTGGTGTCGCCGCATTAACCGTGTCGTCGTGAAATACGGGCTGTAAGGCATTTCGCGTTCCCTCACGAACTTGTGGTGGAATAGTCCTCGTTTTTGGCTATTTGCTGCCCAAACAGGAACTATTCCACCGCACCTTATAGGGGGAGAGGGGTCACATGATCTGTTTTCCTCTGTCCCCTAGAGGAATTACTTGGGGCTAGAGCTCTAGCGTGAGGGTGACGGGGCAGTGGTCGCTGCCAAAGATGTCGTCGCGGATGCCGGCGTCGCGCACGTTGCCGGCGATTGCGTCGCTCACCAGGAAGTAGTCGATGCGCCAGCCGGCGTTGTTCTTGCGGGCATTAAAGCGATAGCTCCACCAGCTGTAGACGCCCTCGACGTCGGGATTTGCCGCGCGCCAGGTATCGGTAAAACCGGCGTCGAGGAGCTCGGTAAACTTACCGCGCTCCTCGTCCGAAAAGCCTGCGTTACCGCGGTTGGACTTGGGGTTCTTAAGGTCGATCTCTTCGTGTGCCACGTTAAAGTCGCCGCAGGTCACCACGGGCTTGCCGGTCTCGCGCTCTAGTGCGCTCAAAAAGCCACGATAGGCATCGTCCCAGGCCATGCGTACATCGATGCGCGCGAGCTCATTTTGGGCGTTAGGCGTGTAAACATCCACAAGCCAAAACTTGTCGAACTCGAGTGCGCAGACGCGGCCCTCGGTTGCGGCTTGGGCGACGAGCTCGGCAGCCTCACCCTCGCCGGCGTAGGGCAGCAGTGCATCGGCGCGCAGTACGCGCAGCGGTTCCTGGCGGCTAAAGACCGCGGTGCCCGAGTAGCCCTTGCGCTCGGCGTAGCTCCAGGTTTGGTGATAGCCGGGCAGGTCGATATCGACCTGGCCCTCTTGCAGCTTGGTCTCCTGCAGCGCCAGGACATCGACATTGAGTTCCTGCGCGATCTGGATAAAGCTCGGGTCCTTTTTGAGCACGGCGCGCAGACCGTTGACGTTCCACGAGGCGAAAGTGTAAGTCTGAGGCATGGTGTCCTTTCGACGGGGTTGGCAGGCTTAAGATTAGCGCAACAGGGGCGGGGTGGGCTCCGCGCGTGCTGACTCAAAGGCCGCATGCCGGAATTTGCCTCCAATGCTGCCCGACCAACAAGGACGGAGGACTCATATGACGCAGGCGATAACGGACCCCAAGCAGGCCTCCGCTGCGCTGGCGGAGCTGTTCGGTACCCACAAGCGCGTGGTCTTCTTTGGCGGCGCTGGTGTTTCCACGGCGAGTGGCATCCCCGATTTCCGCAGCGTGGACGGCCTGTATCACCAGCAGTTTGCCTACCCGCCCGAGACTATGCTTTCGCATAGCTTTTATGAGGCACATCCGGCCGAGTTCTTCGACTTCTACCGCACCAAGATGATCGCGCTTGGCGCCAAGCCCAATCGCTGCCACACCAAGCTGGCCGAGCTGGAGCGCGCCGGCAAGCTAAATGCCGTGGTGACGCAAAACATTGACGGCCTGCATCAGATGGCCGGCTCACAGCGCGTGTTCGAGCTGCACGGATCGGTCCATCGCAACATTTGCCAGTCGTGCGGCGCGGTCTATAGCGCCGAGTGGATTTGCTCGCGCGAGCACGAGGACGCCGCGGGCGTGCCCGTGTGCCCCGCGTGCGGCGGGCGCATTAAGCCCGATGTGGTGCTCTACGAGGAGCCGCTCGACGAGCATGTGCTGACCGGCGCCGTTGCCGCCATCGCCGCGGCCGACGCCCTCGTCGTGGGCGGAACCTCGCTCGTGGTGTATCCGGCGGCGGGCCTCATGCGTTACTTTACCGGCGATACGCTGGCCATTTGCAATCTTGCTCCCACCGATCAGGATGCAAATGCCGACCTGCTGATTTCTTGCGACATCGCGGCCGCGTTTGCGTTCTAGCCAGTGTGCGCGGATACAATAGAAAGACTGATTGCAAAGCGACCCCGCCGTCTGCGCCCGAGCGCGGCGGCGCGGGCATTTGAGGAGGATGTTCATGGCGAACGACAGCAAGACATGGCGGTGCGGAAAGTACGAGCTCAGCTTTGACCGTCCGCGCATCATGGGCGTCCTCAACGTGACGCCCGATTCGTTTAGCGATGGCGGGGAGCACTTCGACCCGGATGCCGCCATCGAGTACGGCCTGGCGATGCTCGATGCCGGCGCCGATATCATCGACGTGGGCGGCGAGTCCACGCGCCCTGGTTTTACTCCGGTCAACCCCGACGAGGAGGCTCGCCGCGTGCTGCCCGTAGTGCGCGCGCTGGCCAAGGAGGGCGCCATCGTCTCGATCGACACGCGTCATGTGGCGGTTGCCAAGGCGGCCGTGCGCTGCGGCGCCTCGATCGTCAACGACGTGACGGGCTTCACGGATCCCAAGATGGTCGAGTTTGTCGCGACGAGTACCTGCGGCGTTATCGTGATGCACGCCGGCGAGGTCGCCGCGACTGCTCGTACGCACGCGACGGTGCAGCTCGATACCTCGGCCGCGGCGTTTGTTGCCGAGAAGGCGCGCGAGGCGGCCGCCGAGGCTGCGCGCGAGGCCGAGAAGCCTGCCCGCCGTCGCCGTGGCAAGCTGCTGGGCGAGCCCAAGACGGAGGCCAAGCTGCCGGGTGGCGTGGTGCAGCCCTCGCTGCCGTTTGGCGATCCGGAACCCGCGCCCGAGCCTACGGACGAGCAGAAGCAGGAGGCACCGGCCGCCGAAGAGGCCGCCCCTGTCGCCGAGGCCGCCGCGAGCCCTGAGTCCGCGCCGGAACCCAGCGATCACCTGGCAGCCATGATGCGCCGCAGCGCCCGCCGCGAGGAGGCCTACGTGCCCACCTCTCAGCTCCGCCGCTTTACCCTGCCAGATTCGGCGCCCATCATGCGCCGCGTCATGGGCTTTCTGTCTGACCAGGCCCGCACACTCATCCATGCCGGCGTGTCGCGCGACCGCATCTGCATCGATCCGGGCCCGGGCTTTGGCAAGACGGCCAACGAGGACATCGTCATCCAGCGCGAGACCGCCAAAATGGCGTCGCTGGGCTATCCGCTCATGTGCGCCGTGTCGCGCAAGCGCTTTGTGGGCGCTGTCTCGGGCGTGACCGAGGCCGCCGAGCGCGATGCCGCCACGTTTGGCGTGTGCCTGGGCGCCATCCAGGCCGGCGCCAACATTGTGCGCGTGCACGACGTCGCGGGCTTTGCGCAGTTCCTGAACGGTTACTGGGCTGTCGCCAAACCGCAGCCGCGCCGTGCGTTTGTGGCCGTGGGCTCCAACCTGGGGCATCGTTGCGACAACATCCGCGCCGCGCGCGACATGATTGCCGAGGTTCCGCTCACCTGCGTGTCCAACTGCTCGCGCATCTATGCGAGCGAACCGGCCTACGAGACGCGCCAGGACGCATTTGCCAACGCCGTCATCGAGATCAAGACCGAGCTGGCGCCGCTGGTGCTGCTCGATGAGCTTATGAAGATTGAGGCCGAGCTGGGGCGTGACCGCTCCAAGAAAGCCAAGGTCAACGGCCCGCGCACCATCGACCTGGATCTGCTGTGGATGGACGGCGAGACCCACGGCGGCAAAAAGCTGCGCCTGCCGCATCCGCTGATCGGCGAGCGCGATTTTGTGCTGGTGCCGCTCGAGGACCTGATGCACGACCCGGCGCGGTTCTTCCGCTACAACGGCGTAGAGGTCAAGGAACCCGAGGACCGCGTGGGCCATATCGTGGGCGAATTGGGGCGTATGTAGATGATTGAGATGAATGCTGTAGCCGCTGGCACTGAGCTCGATGCCGCGCGCGACGCGGGTCGCGAAGGTGTGTCCGCGGGCTGGTGCGCCTGGAGCGCGGGCGAGGCGTCGTTGACGTTTTCGCTGGTCGTGCGCCCCGATGTGAACATGCACGCCTTCCACGGCCTGCCGTTTGTGGCCGCAATGGGCATGATGGACGCGCTCGCGGGCACGGCCGCAACGCCGGGCCTGGGGCTTGCCGGCAAGGTGGGCATCCAGTGGCCGAGTGACATCGTGTGCGGCGCGCCTGCGTTTGAGACGTCGCTCGCGCGCGTTGCCGTCAACGGCGGTGCCGGTGCCGCGGGCATGTTCGGTGCCGTGACGGTGGATATTGAGCGTTCGGCGCTGAGCGAGCTCGGCGTGGGTATGGCCGACGAGGTGCTGGTCGAGGCGCTGGCCGTCGCCGTGCTTGCCCGCGTGAACGCCTGGGCGGTTGCCGCCAACACACCACAGGGCGCTGCCGGCCCGCTGGCCCCGGTGCTGGGCGAGTACTTCGATATGGTGCCGCTGCTGGGTCGTCAGGTCGCGGCGGTGTCGCCCAACGGCCTGCCGCTCGCGGTCGGCGTGTTTGCGGGCCTGGACATCTGGGGTCGCGCGACCATCAAGACCGATGCCGGCGAGCAGGAGTTTCCGCCCGAGGCCGTGCGCATTCGCGGGCTGTAACGCGAGGCGTTCGTGCCCAAAGATAACGATGACAACGAAGCCCTTCTCGGCCTGCACCGGGGAGGGCTTTCGCGTGACTGCAGGGCGGCATCTCGGTCCTATTTCTCAAAACTGAAAAATTTTCGTTTTTGAGGAATAGGAAACATGCACGATATCGCTGTGCTGGGCGTATTGGAGGAGTCTCTATTCCTCAAAATTGAAAATATTTCAGTTTTGAGGAATAGGCTTGGTGAACGTTTGCGGGGGCTGTGGCATCGGGCGTGCTCGACTTAGGCCCCCGCCTTACCCCAGCTCCTGCATGCGGCGGTAGATTTCGCAGATGCCCTTAATGGTGAGCTGTCCATCGACCACGTCGAAGGCGTCGGTCGAATCGGCGACGATGCTGGCGAGGCCGCCCGTGGCGATAACGGTGGCGTCCTCGCGTCCCAGCTCGCGCTTCATGCGCGCGACCAGGCCCTCGGCCATGGCGGCGGCGCCCGTTACGGCGCCGACCTTGATGCACTCCTCGGTATCGCGGCCGATGGCGTGCTCGGGCGCCTCGAGCGGCACGCTGGCGAGCTTGGCGGCACGGGCGGCAAGCGCGTCCATGGAGATGCGAATGCCCGGCGCGATCGCTCCGCCAATGTAATAACCGTCCTCATCGATGACGTCGATATTGGTCGCGGTGCCAAAGTCCACCACGATTGCCGGCGCGCCGTAGAAAGTTTCGGCTGCGACGGCGTTGGCGACGCGGTCGGCACCAACGGCCTGGGGGCGCGCCGCCCGCAGCTTGGTCACGGCCGCCGTCTGCGGCCCAATGACGATGGCGTCCGCGGCAATGCGGTCGGCCACGGCGTGCCACTCGCGCGAGAGCTGCGGCACCACGCCCGCAAAGGCGATCGCGTCGACCGCATCGAGCGAAAGGCCGTACATCTTAAAGAAACCCATCAGGCGCACATGGATCTCGTCGGCGGTATAGGAGCGGTCGGTGGGCATACGCCACGACTGCACCAGTTCGTCTCCGTCAAACAGGCCCATGGCCGTCTGCGTGTTTCCCATATCGATAGCGAGCAGCATGTCTACTCCCGGTGTCGGCGTAAAAGGACGCGCACCATTGTATACGCGCCGCCGGCGGCGCTCGGCTGCGATTCGTTCACGGTGATATGGACTGAGGGGTTTAAATATGAAGGAATTATGCTCTACGAGATTTTCCTTGTCGTTTACCGAACTCCCGCGTAATATTCTTTCTTGCGCACATGAGGCGCCCAGACATTGCGGGGTGGAGCAGTCTGGTAGCTCGCCGGGCTCATAACCCGGAGGTCGTAGGTTCAAATCCTGCCCCCGCGACCATAAACTTTCGCAGGTCAGCCAAGGAATTTGGTTGACCTGCTTATTTTTTGTCTCGACCTTTTGGGTGGAGAAATGGGAGGAATTTCCCGGCGGGAGATTCTGTGGAGGAGTCTCCGTGGTGCCCGGGGGTCCCGCACCCGCTTGACTAACGCAGCGTTTTGTCGGTGGCATCATCAGATGTGGCTACGTAGACCACGCAAGGTGGGTCTGCAAGGTTCCCACCAACGCGCTAAACAAGGTGTTCGAGACCCTGCACCGCGAGGCGGAGAGGGGCGTCGCGGACGGCCAGGGCTACGCCAATGCGCTCAAGTACTCGCTGCTGCGCCGCGAGGGCGCCGGGGTCCTGCCCAGGGACGACGAGTTCAGGCGCCGCTTCGAGTGGCGAGACTTCTACCACATCGACCGGAAGCGCCTCTACCTCTACGACAGGCTCGAGAACGGGGACAGCGTCGAGCGCGTGAATGTGGTTGGGATGCTGGAGGACGGCACCCTGACGGTCGAGCACATCATGCCCCAGACCCTCAGCCCGCAGTGGCGCCACGAGCTCGGCGAGGAAGCCGACGACGAGGTCCACGCCGCATACGTCAACACCATCGGCAACCTCACGCTGACCGGCTACAACTCCCAGTACTCGAACAACCCGTTCGCGGACAAGAGGGACCGCGAGAACGGCTTCAGGGACAGCGGCCTCAGGCTGAGCCGCGCGGTGGCCCTCTGCGACAGGTGGGGCATCCGGGAGATCGAGGAGAGGCGTGAGAGGCTCTGGTCGAGGTTCCTCAAGCTGTGGCCGATGCCCGAGAGCACCTACGCGTCGGCTGAGGTCGCGCGCGAGAGCCGCGCTCTGGACGGCGGGTTCGAGTTCACCGGGCTCAAGGTGTCGGCGTGCTCCCTGCGTGGCGAGCGGGTCGCCGTGGGCACGTGGGTGGAGGCCATGCGCTGGCTGCTGCCCCGGGTCTACGCCGAGGACCCCCGCGCGTTCAGGGCCGCGGTGACGGGAGGGAGGTTCCCGTCGAGGTACTTCTCGACCGAGCCCTTGGGCTATGGCTTTGAGATCGAAGGCGGCATCTGGTACAACCCCGGGTGCTCAACGTCGGAGAAGATGGAGACGCTGCGCTGGATCGTCGACAGGGTCGACACGCTGGAGCGGGGCGACATCTCCTTTGAGGTGCGGGGGTAGGTGGGGCTTCTCCGGATCACCTGCCGGCGCCGCACTTCGGGCACCAGTGCCTAATGGTATGGCGAAGAGGGCGCTGGTG
>URWM01000075.1 GCA_900551655.1 uncultured Collinsella sp. | reverse complement strand
CCTTCGTCGGCAGCGTCAGATGTGTATAAGAGACAGACAAAGCTCTGCTCTCAGAATGATTTTTTAATCCCCGTCCCAGAAAAATCATTATGCATAGAAAGTCATAATTATCATTTCGTAAACATTTCGATGAAATTAACGCCATGAGACATGCTTGCGGTTACAATACCGCGAGGCCTAACTACACACCTTTAAGCCGGTCCTGTGAGACCGGGAAGGAGAACTATGGCGAACAACCATATTGCGGGCGCTGCCGCCCGCACCATCGCGCCCAGCGAGCTGTGTCAGCGTATGCTGGCTAAAACCAGCAAGGGCACCTGCGGTCCCTGCATCCTGTATCTTGAGGATGGGACCATTTTTTATGGCCGTGCATGCGGTGCCGAGGGTACCGCAACCGGCGAGGTCTGCTTTAACACGTCGCTCGAGGGCTACTTTGAGGTCATGACCGACCCGAGCTATGCCGGCCAAATCGTAACCATGACCTATCCGCAGATCGGTAACTACGGCATCGACGAGACCGACGTCCAGTCGGCCTTCCCCGGTGATACCGCCCGCCCCGCGAGCGCTCCGGCTATGCGCGGCATGATCGTCCGCGACATGTGCGCCACGTCTTCCAACTGGCGCTCGGCCGTCAGCGTGCCGGAGTACCTGCGTGCCCACGGCATCGTCGCTATCGAGGGCGTCGACACCCGCGCTCTTGTGCGCCACCTGCGCGACAACGGCTCCAAGATGGGCATTATCTCGACGGAAATCTTTGACGTCGTCGAGCTTGCCGAGCGTCTGGCCGCAGCGCCGACGCTGGTGGGCGAGAACCTGGTCAAGACCGTGAGCTGCCCTGAGCCCCATGCCTTTGCTGCGAGCGACCTGCCCGCTACGCATGACTTTGCGCTTGCCCCTGCCGCTCCTGCCCGTCACAAAGTGGTCGCCTACGACTGCGGCGTGAAGCGCGGCATTCTGGAGGGCCTCGTCCGCGCCGGCTGCGACCTTACTGTCGTGCCGTGGGATACGCCCGCGAGTGAGGTGCTCGACATGAATCCCGACGGCGTCTTTTTATCCAACGGCCCCGGCGACCCCGATGCCGTGGTGGAGACCTATGAGCAGGTGCAGCAGCTGATCGGCAAGGTGCCGGTCTTTGGCATTTGCCTCGGTCACCAGATGATCAGCTTGGCGTGTGGCGCCCAAATGGAAAAGCTTAAATTCGGTCACCGTGGCGGTAACCAGCCGGTTATGAACCTGGTGAGCCGTCGCGTGGAGATCACCGCGCAAAACCACGGCTTTGGCCTGCTGTTCCCAAGTCTGGGCAAACTGATCCCGGAGCTTTCCGGCGGCGAGACCGAGCATGAGGCCGACGGCGACCTGCGCGCCTGGGTGCGTCGCGGCATCGCGCCGGTCGTGATGAACGAGCGCTTCGGCCGCATTCGCCTGACGCACGTGAACCTCAACGACGGCACCGCCGAGGGCATCCAGCTGCTCGATGCCCCGTGCTTCTCGGTCCAGTACCACCCCGAGGCCTCGCCCGGCCCCACCGATGCCCACTATCTCTTTACCGCCTTTACGCGACTCATGGACGGCGAGGAGAACTATCTGGACATCGACACCGCCAAGGACCGTCTCGCTGGCTGGAATTTCGCCGACGATGGATCCGCCGCGACCGAGACCGAGGAGAACTAACATGCCTAAACGTACCGACATCAAGCGTATCCTCGTCATTGGCTCGGGCCCCATCGTTATTGGCCAGGCCTGTGAGTTCGACTACTCCGGCGCCCAGGCCTGCAAGGTGCTCAAGGAGGATGGCTTTGAGGTCATCCTGGTCAACTCCAACCCGGCGACCATCATGACCGACCCGGGTCTTGCCGACCGAACCTATGTCGAGCCCATCACCGCTGAGTTTATCGAGCGCGTAATCAAGAAAGAGCGCCCGGACGCGCTGCTGCCCACGCTGGGCGGCCAGACCGGTCTGAACGCCGCCGTCGAGCTGGCGAAAGACGGCACGCTCGACAAGTATGGCGTCGAGATGATTGGCTGCGACCTGGCCGCTATCGAGCGCGGCGAGGACCGCAAGCTCTTTAACGAGGCCATGGCCGAGATTGGCCTGGAGGTCGCGCGCTCGGGCTATGCCTACAGCGTGGCCGACGCCGAGGCTATCGCCGAGCGCGTGGGCTATCCCTGCGTACTGCGCCCGAGCTTTACCCTCGGCGGCGCCGGCGGCGGCATCGCTCACACCCACGAGGAGCTCGTCTCCATCGTGAGCCAGGGCCTGGAGCTCTCGCCCGCCCACGAGGTGCTGGTCGAGGAGTCCATCGAGGGCTGGAAAGAGTATGAGATGGAGGTCATGCGTGACCACGCCGGCAACGGCATCATCGTGTGCTCCATCGAGAATCTCGACCCCATGGGCGTGCATACCGGCGACTCCATCACCGTGGCGCCGGCGCAGACGCTCTCCGACCTTGAGTATCAGCGCATGCGCGTGGCCTCGCTCGCCATTCTGGAGAAGATCGGCGTCGAGACCGGTGGCTCCAACGTGCAGTTTGCCGTGAACCCCAACACCGGTCGCTTGATCGTCATCGAGATGAACCCGCGCGTGAGCCGTTCGTCCGCGCTGGCCTCCAAGGCCACGGGTTTTCCCATCGCTAAGGCCGCCGCGCGCCTGGCTGTGGGCTATACGCTCGACGAGATCGTCAACGACATCACCAAGGCCACGCCCGCCTGCTTTGAGCCCACGATCGACTACTGCGTCGTTAAGGTGCCGCGCTTTGCCTTCGAGAAGTTCAAGGGTACCGACCCCACGCTCACCACGCGCATGAAGGCCGTAGGCGAGATCATGGCGATCGGCCGCACCTTTGAGGAGGCCTTCGGCAAGGCCATGCGTTCGCTGGAGGACGGCCATCAGGGCATTTGCGCCGGTGGCAAGGAGGGTGCCGACAAGCTGAGCGACGACGAGCTCGCCCAGGCTGTGGCCACCCCGACCGAGCACCGCATTTTCTTTGTGGTCGAAGCCCTGCGCCGCGGCTGGGACATCGCGCGTATCCACGCTATTTGCGGTATCGATCCGTGGTACCTCAACCGTATCAACGACATGGTGCAGGTTCAGGAGAGCATCCGCGGCCTGCGTGTGGAGGATATCGACGCCGACGCGATGCGCTTGCTCAAGCAGTACGGCACGAGCGACGCCGAGATCGCCGCGCTGACCGGCTCGGACGAGCGCTTTGTGCGCGCCTATCGCAAGGGTCTGGGCGTGGTTCCCAGCATGAAGACGGTCGATACCTGCGCAGCCGAGTTCTCGAGCGCCACGGAGTACCACTACAAGACCTACGAGAACATCTACCGCACGAGCCCGGATGCCAAGAAGTGCGTGGCTCCCGACGAGACCACGCCGGCGGACAAGCCCAAGGCGATGATCCTGGGCGCCGGCCCCAACCGCATTGGTCAGGGTATCGAGTTCGATTACTGCTGCGTGCACGCGAGCTACGCGCTGGCGGCCCGCGGCTTTGAGACCATCATGGTCAACTGCAACCCCGAGACCGTCTCGACTGACTACGATACCTCGGACCGCTTGTACTTTGAGCCGCTCACCTACGAGGACGTTATGGACGTCATCGATGTTGAGCGTCCCGACGGCGTCGTGGTGACGCTCGGCGGCCAGACCCCGCTTAAGCTGGCGCGCATGCTCGAGGAGAGTGGCGTGAACATTATGGGCACCAAGCCCGATGCCATCGACTTTGCCGAGGACCGCGAGCGCTTCGCCGCCCTGCTCGACAAGCTGGGCATCATGTACCCGCCGGCGGGCCAGGCCACCTCGTTTGAGGAGGCCGAGGCCGTGGCCGCGCACATCGGCTACCCGCTGCTGGTGCGTCCGAGCTACGTGCTGGGCGGCCGCGGCATGATGATCGCCTACGATGCCGAGCATCTGCGCGATTACATGGCCGAGGCTGCGCGCATTAGCCCCGACTACCCGGTGTATCTGGACCGCTTCCTGGAGGGTGCGATCGAGTCCGACGTCGACGCCTTGTGCGACGGCGAAGAGGTCTACATCGGCGGCATTCTGGAGCATATCGAGGAGGCCGGTATTCACTCCGGCGACTCTGCGACCTGCATCCCGCCGTTCAGCTTTAGCGAGAGCCTGCAGGCGAAGCTTCGCGAGACCACGCGCCGCATCGCGATGGCGCTGGGAGTCCGCGGCCTGGTCAACGTGCAGTACGCCATCAAGGGCGAGACCGTCTACGTGATCGAGGCCAACCCGCGCGCGAGCCGCACCGTGCCGTTTATCTCCAAGGCCACCGGCGTGCCGCTGGCCAAGTGCGCGGCGCGTATCATGGCAGGCGATTCCATCGCGAGCCTGGGCCTGCCGAGCGACGAGCGTCAGCTCGATTGGTTCTGCATGAAGGAAGCCGTTATGCCCTGGGGTCGTTTCCCCGGTGCCGACGTTATCCTGGGGCCCGAGATGAAGTCGACGGGCGAGGTCATGGGTATCGCCAAGAGCTATCCCGAGGCATACGCCAAGACGCAGCTGGCGATCGACTACAAGCTGCCCGATCCGAGCTGCGGCAAGGTGTTCATCAGCGTATGCGACCGCGACAAGCGTCATATCCTTTCGGTCGCGCGTATCCTGCGCTACCTGGGCTTTGACATCTGCTCCACCGAGGGTACGGCGCGCGTGCTGCGCGGCGGCAACGTGACGTGCGAAGTCGTGGAGAAGATCAGCGGCCCGCACGACGGCGAGCGTCCCAACATCGGCGACCTCATCGCCGATGGCAAGATTGCGGTGATCATCAACACGCCGTATGGTCCGGGCTCGCGTGGTGATGGCTACCTGCTACGTACCGAGGCCGTGCGCCGCGGCGTGACTTGCGTGACCGCAATGTCTGCGGCCAATACGTACGTGAGCGCCATCGAGGCCGTGCGCGAGGACCAGCAGGGTCACGGCAGCGCTAACGACATGGGCATGGACGTCATCGCCCTGCAGGACCTGCCGCAGCACACGGTGTAATGTGACCTGGTCGGCCGGGGCGGCAGCCGGACACTTTCTCTCGGAAACTGGGCTTCGCGAAGTTTTCCGAGAGAAAGGTCCGCCTCCCGCCCCGGCCTGCGGTGACTTGGCTTCACCGCGTGCTGCCGAAGGGGCTTTGCGCGATGACTAGGGCTGAATAGAAAATGAGTGTGGGCTCTGTCGTTCGAATGAACGACAGAGCCCACGTTAATATTTCAGCCAACGTACGTCATAGCAATCCCCGGTAGGTCGAGGGTGCCCCGCGGCGGGCTGGGTTATTTAGCTGAGCGACTTTGCGAAGCAAGGGGAGCGAAGATAAAAACCCAGCCCGCCGCGGGGCACCCGGGGACCGCAGGGACGGGAGCAGCTATACTACTCTCAGTAGTTAAGGGTCGCGGATTCGCCGCGTCACCGCTCTCAACAGGAGGTCTTTGTTTATGGCAGATCAGAAGCCGGTTGTCGGGATCATCATGGGCTCCAAGTCCGATCTGGGCGTTATGGAAGGTTGCACCGCCGAGCTCGAGGCACTGGGCGTGCCCTATGAGCTCGTCATTGCAAGCGCGCACCGCACGCCGGCGAAGGTCCATGAGTGGGCCTCGACTGCTGCCGAGCGCGGTATCAAAGTGATTATCGCTGCTGCTGGCAAGGCTGCTCACCTGGGCGGTGTCGTTGCTGCGTTTACGCCGCTGCCGGTCATCGGCGTGCCTATGAAGACGAGCGATCTGGGTGGTATGGACTCACTGCTGTCGATGGTTCAGATGCCTTCGGGCGTGCCCGTTGCCTGTGTGGCCATCAACGGTGCCAAGAACGCTGCCATTTACGCCACGCAGATTCTGGGCGCATGCGACCTCGAGTACCGCAAGGTTATCGAGAAGATGAAGCAAGAGATGGCTGACGCCTAAGCGCTCTGCCAGTCCATTTGCAGCATAAGGAGAGCCATGTCCGACTATCAGGGAAAGCGTTTTTCGGCTTCTCGGATTCCCGATCCAGCCAAGTCGGGAGCAGCCCGCGCGCCGCAGCAGGGTCGGACATCCTCTCCTCAACAGCCGCGCGCGCCGCGCCCCGTGACGCCGGCGAAGCATCGCCGTCAGGATACGCCGGCTGCATATTGTCCTTCGTCATACAGTACGGCCAAGAGGTCACCTCGCTCTTCGGCGCATACCGCGCCATCGAGCTATACCGAGCCGCCGCGCAAAAAGCGCCGCTCCGTCATTCCCATTCTGCTCATCATCATCGGCATTGGCCTGATCGTTGCTGCGGCCGCCATCTTTATCAACGCGCAGATTGGCTATAAGCAGGCGAGCGAGTCGTATCAAAAAATCGAAAAGCAATATGTGAGCGACAAGGACGCCAGTGGCGTGCCAATTATCGACTTCAATGCGCTTGCCCAGACAAATCCCGAGGTTGTGGGTTGGATTTACGCGCCCGGCACCAACATCAACTACCCCGTGGTGCAGACCAACAACAACTCCAAGTACCTCAACACGCTGTTCGACGGCACCGCCAATGCCTCGGGAGCCATCTTCTTGGATAGCGACGACACCGCGCCGGGCATGGTGGATCAGCAGACCACGATTTACGGTCATCATATGAATGACGGTTCGATGTTCAACGTGATTTCGGATACGACCGATCAGACGACGTTCGACAGCATGGAATACGTGTACTACATCACGCGCGATGCGACGTATAAGTTGCGCCCACTGGCGACCAAGGTGGTCGAGGACACGTATGCCAAGGCGCGCACGCCCAACTTTGAGGGCGATGACGGACTGAAGAATTACCTGTCCGAGATGCTCGACGGCGCTTCGGCGGTGGCGAGCGATGCCACCGATCGTGCCGCTTCGGCAACCAAGGTCATAACGCTTGTGACCTGCCGCTCGCTGTCATTTAGCAATACGCGCGCAGTCATGGTGCTCACGCCGGTCGAGGAATAAGTTGTTCGAGAGTAGCTAAAAAGCCCCGTCCCAAATGAGCTACTCGACGACGGTAAAAAGGAGAAATGATGCTTGAAAGTGGCAAATCGATGCCTTCGGTTGATGCTTGGCTGCGCGAGGCCAAGGCCGATTCGTCGGCGCCTGCGTGCGGTATGTACCTGACACACAACGGCGTGGTGCGTGCGACGCCTAAGTCTGAGGTGCGTGGGGTCGAGACAGATGGCGTGGCGCCTGGACATAAGGTGGGCGGCATGGTGTTTGGCTTCGATGCCGAAAAGGTGCAGGCCGCTATCGAGGCAACGCGCGCGATGCCGGGTATCGGCTATGTGCGCGTGTGGCTGGCGAGCGGCGAGCTTACCGTGGGCGACGACATCATGCTCGTGCTCATTGGCGGGGGCATTCGCCCGCATGTGGTCGATGCGC
>URWM01000074.1 GCA_900551655.1 uncultured Collinsella sp. | reverse complement strand
ATAAGAGACAGCTGCGCTTTCGACCGGTTGGCTCAACTGGGTGCTTAATGTTGTCCTCATCGTGTTCTTCGCGTACTTCTACACCTCCATGGTGTTCAACCCCGATGACACGGCCGACAACCTTAAGAAGCAGGGCGGCTTTATTCCGGGCGTGCGTCCGGGTAGGGCTACCGCGGCCTACATCAAGAACGCGCTCAACAAGATCACGCTTCCCAGCGCTGTCTTTTTGGCGCTCATCGCCATCGTGCCTTCGATCATCTTCTCCTTCACGGGTAACCATCTGATCCAGGCATTTGGCGGCACGTCCATCCTCATCATGGTCGGCGTCGTGCTCGACACGGTCGATAAGCTCGAAGGCCAGATCAAGATGTATGATTACGATGGATTCTTTAAATAGGCTAGAGGAGGATTGCTCATGAACCTCGTATTGCTCGGAGCTCCGGGTGCCGGTAAGGGCACCGTCGCACAGGAGCTCGTCGCCGAGTTTGGCGTCGCTCACATTTCCACGGGCGACCTGCTGCGTGCTGCCGTCAAGGGTGGCACCGAGCTTGGTATTCAGGCTAAGAAGTACATGGACGCTGGCGAGCTCGTCCCCGACCAGCTCGTGATCGACCTTGTCAAGGAGCGCCTTGCCGCCGATGACGCCCAGCAGGGCTTTATCCTCGACGGCTTCCCGCGCAACACTGCCCAGGCTGTGACGCTCGATTCCGAGCTCTCCGCCATGGGTCGCGAGATCGACTGCGCCCTTCTGGTCGACGTGGCCTCCGAGGTCATCATCGATCGTCTGTCTTCGCGTCGCACCTGCCGCGCCTGCGGTTACACCGGCACCGCTGCCGATGCCACCTGCCCCAAGTGCGGTGGCGAGATGTATCAGCGCGACGACGACAAGCCCGAGACCATCAAGAACCGTCTCGACGTCTACGAGAAGTCCACGAGCCCGCTCGTCGACTACTATCGTGGCCAGGGTCTGCTCAAGTCGGTCAACGGTGACCAGGCTCGCGAGACCGTGTACGGGGATGTCAAAGAGGCTCTCGGTCTATGATCAAGATTAAGTCTGCAACGCAAATCGAGCAGATGAAGAAGGCAGGAGCGCTATCTAAGATGGCGCTCCGCCACGTTGGAGCCATGGTGCGCCCCGGCGTTTCGACCTTCGAGCTCGATCAGCTCGCGGAGCAGATTATCCGCATGCATGGCGGCACCCCGGCCTTTAAGGGTTACGGCGGGTTCCCGGGGACCATTTGCGCATCGATCAACGATGCCGTGGTCCACGGTATTCCCAACCCCGACATGATCCTGCGCGATGGCGATATCATCTCCATCGATACGGGAGCCGTTGTCGACGGTTGGGTCGGCGATAACGCTTGGACGTTTTTCGTCGGCACCCCCACGCCCGAAGCCAAGGCTTTGTGCGAGGTCACGCGCGATTGCCTTAAGGCTGCCATCGAGCAGGCTGTTCCCGGTAACCATATCGGGGACGTCGGTTATGCCGTTCAGTCCCTCGCCGAGTCTCACGGTTACGGCGTGCTTCGTGATTATGTGGGCCATGGCATTGGCCGCGTGATGCACGAGGACCCCAACGTTCCTAACTATGGAAAGAAGGGGAGGGGCGTTCGTCTCCAGGCTGGTATGGTCATTGCTATCGAGCCGATGGTCACGATGGGATCCAATCATGTGAGCACGGGCTCCGACGGTTGGATCGTCACGACCAACGACCACCTGCCCGCCGCGCACTATGAGAACACCGTCGCCATCACCGATGACGGCCCGGTGATTCTTACTACCGACGCGCAAGGCGCCTGGTGTTCCTTGCAAGGAGGCGAGATGTAGAGGCCGCGTTCAAATTCTCCGGCATTTACATTTCAAAGTAACTAGTTTCACTTAGTTGTGGAGCCATTACGAAGATATTACGATACGTGCACGCGTATTGTAGAATACTCAATCGCTGTCGTTTTCTAGAGAAAGATGATTGCTTGTGAAGAAGGAAGACGCAATTGAGCTCGAGGGTACGGTAAAGGAACCGTTGCCCAACGCCATGTTTAAGGTCGAGCTCGAGAACGGTCATTCGGTTCTGTGCAACATTTCTGGCAAGATCCGAATGAATTACATCCGTATTCTCCCCGGTGACAGGGTTGTCGTGGAGCTTTCCCCGTACGACCTGACCCGCGGCCGCATCACCTATCGCTACAAATAGCGGCACGCATACACGCACTCCATTTCCGACTGCAGGCTTAGCTCAACCTACGGTCGGATTGTGTGTGAAGACCAGCCATAGTTTTAAACGCCTGCGGCTGGGCGAGTAGATAGTAGGGAAGTAGTTTGAGCGCTACCGAAAGGAAGAACGATGAAGGTACGTCCTTCGGTCAAGAAGATGTGCGATAAGTGCAAAATCATTAGGCGCCATGGCAAGGTCCTCGTCATTTGCGAGAACCCCCGTCATAAGCAGCGTCAGGGTTAAGAGAGGAGACTACGTTGGCCCGTATTAATGGTGTCGACCTCCCGCGTGAGAAGCGCGTTGAGATCGGTCTGACCTACATTTACGGCATCGGCCGCACCACTGCGACGAAGATTTGCGTCGAGTGCAACGTTAACGTGGATACGCGCGTTAAGGACCTCACCGAGGATGAGGTTAACGCCATCCGCGATTATATCGACAAGAACCAGATCATGGTTGAGGGCGACCTCCGCCGTGAGCGCAACCAGAACGTCAAGCGCCTTATGGACATCGGCTGCAACCGCGGCCTTCGTCACCGCAAGGGCCTCCCGGTCCGCGGCCAGCGCACCCACACTAACGCTCGCACCCGCAAGGGCCCGAAGCGTCAGATCGGTGCTAAGAAGAAGAAATAAGGAGCGCTAGATAGATGGCTACTGCTAAGAAGAACGTTCGCGCTGCCCGTCTGAAGCGCGCGGACCGTAAGAACATTTCCGTGGGCCAGGCTCACATTCGTTCTACGTTCAACAACACGATCGTTTCGATCACCGATCCCCAGGGCAACGTCATTTCCTGGAAGTCGGCTGGCCAGGTGGGCTTCAAGGGCTCCCGTAAGTCCACGCCGTTCGCTGCCCAGATGGCTGCCGAGGCTGCTGCCAAGCAGGCCATGGAGCACGGTATGAAGAAGGTTTCCGTCTTCGTCAAGGGCCCCGGCTCCGGTCGTGAGACCGCCATCCGCTCCCTCCAGGCTGCTGGCCTCGAGGTCTCGAGCATCCAGGACAAGACCCCCATCCCGCACAACGGCTGCCGCCCCAAGAAGCGTCGCCGCGTGTAACTGAAAGGATCGTATCAATATGGCAATCGACAGGACTCCTGTTCTTAAGCGCTGCCGTCAGCTCGGGATCGATCCCGCTGAGCTCGGTTACAGCAGCAAGAAGGAATCTATCCGTCAGCCCAAGCGCCGTCGCAAGGAATCTGAGTACGGCATGCAGCTGCGCGAGAAGCAGAAGGTCAAGTTCATCTATGGCGTTCTGGAGAAGCAGTTCCACGGCTACTTCAACAAGGCCCGTAAGATGAACGGCGTCACCGGTGAGAACCTCATGATCATCCTTGAGTCTCGCCTCGACAACGTCGTCTTCCGTCTTGGCTTCGCCCGCACCCGCAAAGAGGCTCGTCAGTCCGTCCGTCACGGTCACTTCACCGTGAACGGCAAGCGCGTGGACATCCCGTCCTACCGCGTCAAGGCCGGCGACGTCGTCGCTGTCGGCGAGAAGTTCCGTGACCTCCTCCCCATCAAGGAGGCCCTGATTTCCTCCGAGCGCTTTGAGGTCCCTGGATGGCTCGAGGTCGATATCGAGAAGCTGTCTGGTAACGTGCTCGCTCTGCCGACGCGTGAGCAGATCAGCGGTGATATCAACGAGCAGCTCATCGTCGAGCTCTACTCTAAGTAGTCCATCCGGGCTGCTGAGGCTGGAGGTAATACATGTCAGAATTCATTAGGCCTCAGGTTCAGGTCGAAGAGATTAACGAGACGTCTGCTCGTGTCTCCGTCGAGCCGCTCGAGCGTGGCTACGGCGATACTCTGGGTAACTCCCTTCGTCGCGTTCTTCTGTCCTCGCTCGAGGGTGCCGCCGTCGAGGCTATTCAGATCGATGGTGCGCAGCACGAGTTCATGACCATCCCTAACATGGTCGAGGATGTCACCGACATCGTCCTGAATGTCAAGGGTCTTGTCTTCAGGGCTCTCGGCACGACCGACGAGGCGACCGCCACCATTTCGGTTGACGGCCCCTGCGAGGTCACCGGTGCGGACTTCTTTATTCCGTCCGAGTTTGAGCTGGTCAACCCCGAGCAGCACATCGCTACGCTCACCGAGGGTGGCCATCTCACCATGAGCATGCGCATCGGCTATGGCCGCGGCTATGTTTCTGGCGAGGCCAACAAGCGCGACAACGATCCCATCGGTGTGATCCACGTCGACTCGCTGTACTCGCCGGTTTCCCGTTGCGCCAAGCTCGTTGAGGCTTGCCGTGTCGGTCAGCACACCGACTACGACCGCCTTGTCCTCGAGATCGAGACCAACGGCTCCATCGCCCCGCGCGACGCCGTGGTCCAGGCTGCCAATATCATCAACCAGCATATGGCCGCCTTTATGAACCTTGCCGAGACCCCCGAGGTCGAGGAGGAGGCTTCGATCTTCGCTCCCGAGGTCACCAACGACAACGCCGAGCTGGACAAGCAGATCGAGGATCTGGACCTTTCCGTCCGTTCCTACAACTGCCTTAAGCGCGCCAGCATTCACTCGGTCCGTCAGCTCGTTGAGTTCTCGGAGAACGATCTGCTCAACATCCGTAACTTCGGTGTTAAGTCGATCGAGGAAGTGAAGGACAAGCTTGAGTCCATGGGCCTGAGCCTGAAGGCTTAATGCTTCGCATATTTGAGGAGAAACTAGACCATGCGTCATAACGTTAAGAAGGGCCTGAAGCTCGGCACCGATGCGAGCCACACCAAGGCCATGAAGAAGAGCCTTGCTAAGGCCCTCTTCGAGAACGACCGCATCAAGACCACCGAGACCCGCGCTAAGGCGCTGCGTTCGGTCGTCGATCCGATCATCACCTGGGCCAAGAAGGGCGACCTGCACTCTCGTCGTCTGGCTATCGCCAAGCTCGGCGATAAGCAGCTCGTTGCCGAGATCTTCGACAAGGCTGCTCAGGGCATGTGGCAGGACCGCAACGGCGGTTACACCCGCATCATGAAGCTCGGAAACCGTAAGGGCGACAACGCTCCTATCGTTATCATGGAGCTCGTCACCGAGCCTTGCACGCCTAAGGCCAAGAAGGCTGCTCCGGCCCCCAAGAAGGCCGCTGCTCCCAAGAAGGTCGAGGCCGTCGAGGAGGCTCCTGCTGAGGAGACCGCTGAGTAGACAATCCGTCTGCATAGGCTATATTCGAGGGGTACGTTCGCGTACCCCTCTTTTTTTGTCGCGATACCGTTGATTGTTTGTTGGGAGCGCCCATGACCGCGCCGTCTGATTTCCATTCGATTCCTGAGCTCGATGCCGCGCTCGTATTCCGTGTTGCCTATGATGGCTCGTCCTATAGCGGATTTGCCGAGCAGCCGGGCCAGACGACCGTTGCGGGCGAGTTGCGCCGTGCTATTGAGACGCTGCTGCGCCGCCCGATCGATCTGACGTGCGCGGGGCGTACTGATGCCGGCGTGCATGCGGTGGCGCAGTACATTAGCGTGCCCGTAACGGACGCTGAGCTGGCTCTGACGCGCCGTAGGTGGCTGAGGGCTATGGATGCCCTCCTGCCTAAAGATATCGCCATAAACGAGGTCTACAAGGCCCGTAAAGGCTTTTCTTCACGCTTTGATGCGCGTTCACGTACATATACGTACCGTATTGCCGATCGCGACGCGCGTCCCGTGCTCTCACGGGGTGCCGTGTGGTGGCATCGCTATCCCTTGGACGTCGAGGCCATGTCTGCGGCCTGTCCCGCGCTTTTGGGTGAGCAGGACTTTAAGAGCTTTTGCAAGGTTGCCTCGGCCGTTGGCAAGCCCACGCATCGCTGCGTGATGCGTGCCGAGTTTGGCCATGAGGTTGCGTTTGGCGAGGACATCCTGACGTTTACCATCGAGGGCAATGCGTTTCTGCATTCGATGGTCCGCACGATCGTGGGCACGCTTGTCGAGATTGGCATGCATCGCCGTGAACCCGAGTGGATGCGCGAGGTCATCGATGCTTGCGACCGTACCGCTGCGGGCCCCACGGCTCCTGCCTGCGGCCTTACGTTTATGGGCGTGGATTACGATCCCGCCGAGCTTGTCGTGCTCGACTAGGGGAGGGCTCGACGCGTCGTGCGTCGACACCTGTCATCTGTGGGCTGCGCGTGTGCAACATCTGTTCTTGACGTGCAATACAACTGGTGTCTCATTGCTTTTATTGCCGGGGTGTACCATGAACCACGGTTTGATTTATTGCTGTCGAGAGGACGGATAACTTGGTTCGACGTGGCTCGCATCCGCGACTTTCGGTGATCCTTGTGGTAGAAGGTTCGCCCAGCTATGCGATGCGTGCGCTCGAGAGTATCCAGAACCAAGACCTCTACGATTTGCAGATTGTCGTTGTCTGCCGCGATGCTGCGCCTGGTGTGCGCCATTCGCTTCAAGTTGCCGCCGACAGGGACATCCATATTGATTTGATTGACGTCGAGGACGCGAAGCGCGGCGCTTGTCTTCGTGCCGGTTTTGCTGCCTCGCGCGGCTCTCAAATCATCGCCATGAACGCCGATGAGTGGTTTGCTCCGCAGTCTCTTTCCAAGATGGTCGATATCGCGTGCGATACTGCGGCAGACATAGTGCTCCCCACGGTGTCGCTCGACCGCTATGATGCACATCGAGAGCGCCATTCGCGCGTCTTGGATGCTGCTCATATTTCCATTGATAGCAAATCTTCGATGGTGACCGGGCTGTCCCAGTTGATTTTAGGCGGCCTAGTCGTTCAGACCTCTGGCGTGATGTATAGCCGTCCGCTGTTTGAGGCATGCCTTTTGTACGACAAGGCGTTTCGCACAGTTGGGTTTATGGCGTGCTCGCTCTCGCGGGCGCAGCGCGTCTCCGGATGCGGCGACGCTTGTTTCCACGCGGCGGCACCTAAGCTTACAGATGCCTTTGATCCCACCATGTATGCCAAGGTATCCGATGACACCCGGGCGCTCGACGAGCTTACGGACTCACTCTCGGAAGCAGATAGCGGTGGTCGGCTCAAGCTGGCAACCCAAAAGTTCTACTTTGCCGGACTGGTCGCCTGCATCGAGAATTTGTGTCTGAGCCCGCATGGGGTGTCGTCAATCGAGCGTTCCGCCCGTATGCGTGATATGCTCGAGGCGCCTCGAACCCGTCAGATGGTCGCCGCGCTCAAGGATAACCACTGTCTCTTATACACATCTCCGAGCCCACGAGACGTAGAGGAAT
>URWM01000073.1 GCA_900551655.1 uncultured Collinsella sp. | reverse complement strand
CGTCGGCAGCGTCAGATGTGTATAAGAGACAGTCATACGATAGCCCTTGCCAAAGACGTGCTCGGCCTTGCAATCGTTGAGCTCGTGGTCACCCGGAACAATGGCCACGACGGGCTTGCCCTCGGCGTCGATGAGTGCCAGAGACTTGCGCGTACCGTTCTCGGGGAAGCCAAAGAACTTGGCGACGGCCTCGATGGTGCCCATGCCCGGAGTCTCAACCTTGGTGAGCGTGCCGTCGCCGGGACCCTCGGTCACAACGACCTTGGTGCTTGCAGCCTCGTCATCGGCAGCAAAGCCGCAATCGTCGCAGTAGACGAGCGAAGCCTCGCCGGCGTCGGCCAGCGCCATGTACTCGACGGAGGTGTCGCCGCCGATCTCGCCGGAGTCGGCGACAACGGGCAGAGCCTTGATGTAGCAGCGCTCGCAGATGTTGGCGTAGGCCTGCTTCATCTTGTCGTACTCCTCCTGCAGGCTCTCCTGCGTGGCAGAGAAGCTGTAGGCGTCCTTCATGATGAACTCACGGCCGCGCATCAGGCCAAAGCGGGGACGGAACTCATCGCGGAACTTGTCCTGAATGTGGTACAGGTTGACGGGCAGCTGCTTATAGGAACGCAGCTCGTTGCGCACCAGGGCCGTGACGGTCTCCTCGTGCGTGGGGCCCAGCACAAACTCGCGACCATGACGGTCGTCAAAGCGCACCAGTTCCTTGCCATAGGCATCGAGGCGGCCGGACTCACGCCACAGCTCGGCATCGACCATAATGGGCATCATGAGCTCCTGGGCGCCGGCGGCGTCCATCTCATCGCGCACGATGTTCTCGATCTTACGAATCGAGCGCCAAGCGAGCGGCAGATAGGAATACAGGCCGGCGGCCTCCTTGCGGATCATACCGGCACGAAGCAGCAGACGATGGCTTGCAAGCTCGGCGTCGGCCGGATCCTCTTTGAGCGTCGGCGCATAGAGCTTAGACATATACATTGCTCGGGTCATTTATTTCTCCTCAATAAGCTTGTCGACCTCTGCCATAAGCGCGTCGACAATTTGGTCCTCAGCTACTTTACCAATGATCTGGCCATGCGAAAAGAGCAAGGCCTGACCACGTCCGCAAGCAACGCCCAGGTCGGCATCAGAAGCCTCACCGGGGCCATTAACGGCACATCCCATGACGGCAATCGAAAGCGGCGCGGCATAGTTCTTAAGCCGCTCGGTTACTTCCTCGGCGATAGGAATCAGGTTAACCTGGCAGCGGGCGCACGTGGGGCACGAGACAATCTCAGGACCACGGCGACGCAGACCCAGGGACTGCAAAATTCCCCAGGCGACCGGCGGCTCCTCAACCGGATCGGCCGTGAGCGAGACGCGCATGGTGTCACCGATGCCCTCAGACAGCAGAATACCGAGTCCCACCGAGCTCTTGATGGTGCCCTGCAGCTTGGTTCCGGCCTCCGTCACGCCCAGGTGAAGCGGAACGTGGGGAATCTCGCGCGACAGGGCTCGATAGGTATCGAGCGTCGTTTGCACGCTATGGGCCTTGGCCGAAAGCACAATGTTCGTAAAGCCGCGGTCTTCAAAATGCTTGACGAAACGCTCGCTCGACATCACGAGCTTTTCGGGCTGCGTGAGGTCGTCGCGCTCGGCGATATCCTGCTCAAGCGAACCAGCGTTGACGCCGATACGAATCGCACAGCCCGCGGCACCCGCAGCATCGATCACCGCGTCAACCTTGGCCCAATCGCCGATATTGCCGGGATTGATGCGCAGCTTGGCGGCACCGGCCTCCACGGCGCCAATGGCGAGCTTATGGTTAAAGTGGATATCGGCGACAATCGGCACCGGAGACTCGGCACAGATGGTGCGGAAACCCTCAAGCGCGGCCTCGGAGGGCACGCTCACGCGCACGATATCGCAGCCAGCCTGCGCCAACGCGCACACCTGCGCAAGCGTTGCCTGAGCATCAGCGGTATCGGTGCAGGTCATGGATTGAACCACCACCGGCGCGCCGCCACCAATCTGCACGCCGCCCACATGCACGGGACGCGTCAGCTCGCGAGGCAAAGGATGGGATAAAGACAATCCAAACACTCCCCTACAGAATAAATCGAAGGATGTCGGAACGAAGCATATAGACAAACAGCAGCGCAAAGAGCGCGATGCCCACATAGCTCACAATCGTCTGGACCTTGAGCGGAAGCTCGCGGCCCGCAATCTTCTGAATGATCTCGATGACCAGCTTGCCGCCATCGAGTGGCGGGATGGGCAGCAGGTTCATAAAGCCAAGCGAGAATGAAATGAGGGCGGCAAACGAAAGGAACGTGGCAGGGCCGGCAGCAGCAGCCTGTGAGGACATAACGCTAATACCCACGATCGAAGAGGACTGATCGAGAATCTCCATCGTATGCTGCGGCTGGAGCAGACGCATCACACCCTCCGCCGTCTGCACGACATAGGAGAACGACAGGCGAGCCGACGTGATGGGGTCTAAACGAACCACCTGCGTAGAGGCATACACGCCTAGGCGCTCATCCTCTTTGAGCGCAACCGTGGTCGAATGCTGCTTGCCGTCACGCTCGTACTCAATGGCGATATCGTCCTTACCGGCAGCCTTGCCGATGGCATCGTAAACGTCCATCCAGGTAGAGCACGATACTCCGTCGACCGAAAGGATCGCGTCGCCGCCCTCGATTCCCGCCGAGGCGGCAATCGAGCCTTCGTCAACCTGGCCGATCACATTGGTATCCACCGGCACCGTGACACCGGCGATGGAATAGATGCTCATAAGGAGTAAAAAGCCCGTCAGGATATTGACGATAATGCCCGCAAGCAGCATAAAGGCACGCTTGACAAAGCCCTGGCCCAAATAGGTGTGAGAGCGCTCGCGTGCAAGGAATTCGGCCTCGCCGCACGGCAGTTCCCATACATCGCCCTCGGCAGTCGCATGCTCGCGATCGAACCGACGGCCGTCAAAGGTGGTATAACCCGCCGCGTCGCGCGGCAGGGTCTGGTACTTGGTGGGATAGTAACTAGGCGAAGGCTTTTCCCCTTCTTCATACCAGGGAGCGATGGAGCCCCAGCCCAACAGCAAAGCACAGGCCTCGAGCACGTCCTCCTCGGAAAGCTCGAGCTCGACGGCAAGATCGGCCACCGTCACACGGCCGTGGCGATAGATGGCCGCAAGCACGCGGTCGGCGCACGAAACGTCGGTCGGATCCATGCCGCAAATGGCAGCATAGCCACCCAGCAGCAGCGGCGTCACGCCAAACTTGGTTCCAATGCGACGCGATGTGTAATGGATATCAAAGCGGCACGGCAGGCCCAAGAAGAACTCAGTAACGCGGACGCCGCAGGCACGCGCCGCCAAAAAGTGGCCGCCCTCGTGCAAAAACACGAGGACGGAAAGCATCAGCAGGCCCCAAAAGACCGATGAGAGAACGCTCAGAACAGTATCCATAAAACGAAAAAGCAATCCTTATGGGTTAGGAACGGGTTGCAGCGAGTACCTGCGCAGCCTTTTCACGCGCCCACGCATCGATGTCGCGAAGCTGCTCAAACGAATCGACCGCCTGCATATCGTGGGCGTCCATGCAGGATTCCACAATGCGATCGATATCGGTAAAGCTGCAGCCATCGTGCAGGAAGGCATCGACGGCGACCTCGTTGGCGGCATTGAGCACGCATGGCATGGTGCCGCCCGTTTTGCCGGCACGTTCGGCCAGCGCAAGGCAGCGGAAGGTATCCATATCGGCCGCGTCAAAGGTAAGCTGCCCCAACTCACGGAAATCAATACGCGGAGCCGGCGTATCCCAACGCTCGGGATACGAGAAGGCAAACTGGATGGGAATGCGCATGTCGGAGGCGCCGAGATGCGCCATCACAGATCCGTCGGCAAACTCGACCATGGAGTGAATCTTAGACTGGCGCTGCACGACCACGTTAATGAAATCGAGGTCGCAGTTAAACAGATGCATGGCCTCAATGCGCTCTAGGCCCTTGTTCATGAGGGTGGCGGAGTCAATGGTGATCTTGGCACCCATGGCCCACGTGGGATGCGCGAGGGCATCGGCACGCGTCACGCGATCGAGCTCGTCGCGCGTGCGGCCAAAGAACGGACCGCCCGAGCAGGTGAGCCAAATGCAGTGGGCCTCGCGCGGGTTCTCCCCCATATAGCACTGGTAGATGGCGGAATGCTCAGAGTCGACCGGAATAAGCTGGCCCGGTTGCGCCAACGGCATAAGCAAGTCGCCACCGACGACGAGGGACTCCTTGTTGGCAAGGGCAAGGCGCTTATTCGAGGTCAAGGCCGCATGGCTCGCCTCGAGACCGGCAGCGCCCACGATGGCCACGAGCACGCAGTCGACATCATCGCGGCATGCGAGCTCGCACACGGCCTGCGCGCCAACGCCGAGCTCCGTGCCCTCGGGCAGTTGCTGGAGCACAGCGTCGGCGCCATGGGAGGCGTCCGCCACGGCAACCGCTGAAACCGAGAACTCACGGGCAGCGGCAACGAGCTCGGAGGTGCTGGAGTTAACGGAAAGCGCTGTCACCTGCAGGCGATCGGCATGCTGACGGCACACATCGAGCGCCTGAGTGCCGATAGAGCCCGTACAGCCCAGAATGGCAACACGAAGACGCCCATCGGGACCGTAGGTGGTCTGATACGCCATTACAGCACGCCCCCGATCATCAACAGCAGCTGTGCGGTAATGCAGCCAAAGATGAGCGAATCGCTGCGGTCGAGCATGCCGCCGTGGCCCGGGATGAGATTACCGGAATCTTTGACGCCCACACCGCGCTTGATACGCGATTCGATGAGGTCGCCGATAACGCCCAGGATGGAGACGACCACGCCGCACAGCAGTGCATAGGGCAGGCTCAGCTTATAGAAGTGCGTCGCCCACAGGATGAGCCAGATCAAGACAGAGCCCAAAATGCCGCCGACAAAGCCTTCCCAGCTCTTTTTGGGAGAGATCTTGGGGACCATCTTATGCTTACCGATGCGGCTGCCCACGATGTAGGCAAACGAGTCGGAGACCCAAAGGGACGCACAAACGCCCACCGAAAGCAGGGCGCCGGCAAAACCGGGCACGGCATCGCGCAGCAGCACGATAGCCGACAGCATAAAGCCAGTGTAGATAGGGCCCATGAGCGTCACGGCAACGTCAGAGATGCGAGTGCGCGGAGACCAGACATACCAGATACCAACCGCAAGCATCAAAGCGAACAGCAGGGCGTTCAACAGCAACGAATCGCCCAGTGCCGAGAGCGGAAAGAGCACGGCGGCAGCGATACCAAGGCGCTCGTTGGCAACCTTGCCGTCGAGCCTCGTCATGCGGAAGAACTCATAGCAGCACAGACCACTCATGACGGACACGAAGATGGCCGTGGGCACAATACCCAAAACCAGACACAGGATAAAGACAACGGCATAGACGATACCGGCGGCGGCACGGGTGATAAAGCCCGCCAGCCAAGAACCGGAGCCGCTCTTCGCCGCAGGCGCTCCCGCAGTGGCGGCCTTACGCGCAGGCCTCGCGGAAGTAGGCGCCTGGGGAGCGGATGCCTTGGTACGTTCGGACACGATTAAGCCTCCTCGGTCTTACTCAGTCCACCAAACCTTCGGTCGCGACCCTGATAGGCCAAAATGGCGTCGACAAGGCCCCAACGATCAAAGTCGGGCCAATAGGTATCGGTGACGTAGAATTCGGAATAAGCCACCTGCCACAGCAGATAGTTCGAAAGGCGCAGCTCACCAGAGGTGCGAATCACAAGCTCAGGATCGGGAAGGCCGGCAGTATAGAGGTGGGAAGCCACCATGTCGTCATCAATTGCGGCAGGATCGATCTTACCGGCGGCAGCGTCGAGTGCAATCTGACGGACAGCGCGGGTAATCTCGGCACGCGCGCCGTAGTTGACGGCAAGCGCCAGCGTCATACCGGTGTGATCGGCGCACTCGGCAAGACCGCGTTCAAAAACGTCGCGGGTCTTCTTGGGCAGCGCGGAAATGTCACCCAAAAAGACAACGCGCACGTTTTCGCGCTTCAGAAGCGGCAGCTCGTCGATAAACGTCTTGGCAAACAGATGCATCAAGACGTTGACCTCATGCTGCGGGCGATTCCAGTTTTCGGTCGAAAACGCATAGGCAGAAAGCACGTCGACGCCCAGACGCACGCAGGCAGTAATAATCTCGCGGAGGGAGACGATACCCGCCTTGTGGCCCTCAGTGCGTGCAAGACCGCGCGACGTGGCCCAACGACCGTTGCCGTCCATGATGCACGAGATATGGTGCGGAATGTTATTGAGGTCAAGGTCGGAAAAGCCGACGCCCGCAGGGGCGTCGGCAAAGTACTCGACCAGTTTATGCTCGTCGTATTGCACCTTAGATCTCCATGACCTCGGCTTCTTTTTCCTTCAGAAGCTCCTCGACCTTGGCGACATACTCATCGGTGTGCTTCTGAACCTTGGCCTGCTCGCGACGGACATCGTCCTCGGTGAGCTCCTCATCGCGCTCGAGCTTGTTGTTGAAGTCGCGACGGATGTTACGGATAGACACCTTGGCCTGCTCGGCGTACTCGCGGCACTCCTTAACGAGCTCGCGACGACGCTCCTCGGTGGGAGCCGGGAACGGCAGACGCACGACGGTACCATCGGAGTTGGGGGTAATACCCAGGTCGGAGGCACTGATGGCCTTGACGATGGCATTGATGAGCGCCTTATCCCACGGCTCGATAAGCAGCATGTGGGCTTCGGGGGTCTTAACGGCGGCAACCTGCGTGACGGGCGTGGGAACACCGTAGTAGTCGACGGTGATGTCGGACAGAATGTTGGCGTTGGCGCGGCCGGTACGGACCTTGGAGAAGTTATGCTTGAGGGACTCGAGCGACTTGTCCATATGGGCGGTGATGTTCTCTGCCATGCTTAATCCTCCTGATAGACGAGCGTGCCGACGGGCTCACCCGAAAGCGCGCGCTTGACGGTGTCCTCGCCATCGATGTTGAGGACCAAAATCGGCATACGGTTATCCTGGCACAGTGCAGTAGCCGTGGAATCCATAACCTGCAGACCGCGGACGAGAACCTCGTGATAGGTAATCTTGTCAAAACGGACGGCATCGGCGCACTTGACGGGATCCTTGTCGTAGATGCCATCAACCTTGGTGGCTTTAATCAGAATCTCGGCACCGATCTCGCAGGCGCGAAGGGCCGCGGCGGTGTCAGTCGTAAAGTACGGATTACCCGATCCGGCGGCAAAGATAACGACGTTGCCCTTGGACAGATGGTTGATAGCGCGGCGACGAATATAGGGCTCGCAGATCTCGTTCATCTGGATAGCGCTCATCACGCGGCAGGGAACATCGTTGTGCTCGAAGGCATCCTGCAGGGCGAGCGCGTTCATAACGGTTGCCAGCATGCCCATGTAGTCGGCCTGAGCTGTCTCTTATACA
>URWM01000072.1 GCA_900551655.1 uncultured Collinsella sp. | reverse complement strand
GTTCGCGACACCTCCCTTAAGATGCCTCACGGCGCTTATGGCCGCGTCATCGACGTCGTCCGCTTTAGCCGCGAGAACGGCGACGACCTGGCCCCCGGCGTCAACGAGCAGGTGCGCGTCTACGTCGCCCAGCGTCGTAAGATCCAGCAGGGCGATAAGATCGCCGGCCGCCACGGCAACAAGGGTGTTATTTGTAACGTTCTGCCGGTCGAGGACATGCCCTACATGGCTGACGGTACCCCGATCGACGTTATCCTCAACCCGCTGGGCGTTCCTTCGCGTATGAACGTCGGCCAGCTGCTCGAGTGCCACCTTGGCTGGGCCGCTGCCTGCGGTTGGGATACCGAGCAGGCCGACTCCGACAAGTACGTCCCCGGTCCGTTCTTCACCGCCACGCCCGTCTTCGACGGCGCCAAGGAGGACGAGATCGCCGAGGTCATCCGTCGCGCCAACAAGAACATGCTCAACAAGGCCACCGCTGCCTTTGGCGATCACATGCGCCCCGAGTTTGTCACCCAGCTTGACGAGCGCGGCAAGACCCGCCTGTTCGACGGCCGCACCGGCGAGGAGTTCCGCGAGCCCATTACCGTGGGTACGTCCTACATCCTCAAGCTCGGCCACATGGTCGACGACAAGATCCACGCCCGTTCGACCGGCCCTTACAGCCTGGTTACCCAGCAGCCTCTGGGCGGCAAGGCTCAGTTCGGCGGCCAGCGCTTCGGCGAGATGGAAGTTTGGGCACTGTACGCTTACGGTGCTTCCAACGTCCTGCAGGAGATCCTGACCGTCAAGTCCGACGATACCGTGGGCCGCGTCAAGACCTACGAGTCCATCGTCAAGGGCGAGAACGTCCCGGTTCCGGGTATCCCCGAGTCCTTCAAGGTTCTCGTCAAGGAGATCCGTTCCCTCGCACTGGACATCGAGCCCATGCACGATGCCGACGAGGACGCCTCCGCCCCTGTGACCGCCGAGGAGACTTCCGCTCTCGACGACCTGGCTGCGCTCGCCGGCGTTGACGCCGACGTCGAGGCCGAGGATGCCGAGACCGCCGAGGCACCCGAGGCTGTCGCCGCCACGACCACTGATAAGGAGTAGTTGACTGTGGCAGATTTCGAAGCTACTGATTTTGACTCGGTAAAGATCTCCCTTGCCTCCGCCGACCAGATCCGTTCCTGGTCGCACGGTGAGGTCAAGAAGCCGGAGACCATCAATTACCGTACCCTCAAGCCCGAGAAGGACGGCCTGTTCTGCGAGAAGATCTTCGGTCCCGCCAAGGACTGGGAGTGCTCCTGCGGCAAGTACAAGGGCATCCGCTTTAAGGGCATCGTCTGCGAGCGCTGCGGCGTCGAGGTCACCTCGGCCAAGGTTCGTCGCGAGCGCATGGGTCACATCGAGCTCGCCGCTCCCGTGTCCCACATCTGGTACTTCAAGAGCCCCACGAGCTTCCCGATGAGCCGTATGCTCGACATCAAGTCCAAGGACCTCGAGAAGGTTCTGTACTTTGCCAGCTACATCATCACCGAGGTCGACTACGAGGCTCGCGAGGCCGACGCTGACGACCTGCGCGAGGAGCTCGCCGCCGATCTGGAAGAGATCGATGCCGAGTGCGCCCGCCAGATCGAGTCCCTCAAGGAGCAGGGCAACCCCGAGAACTTTGACGAGTTCTCCGACGAGGAGCCGCTGACCCCCGAGGAGATCGCCTCCGGCATCGTCGACATCGAGGAAGAGTGCAAGGACGAGAAGCAGCTCCGCACGGACGCCTTCAACGCCTTCATGAAGCTCAGCGAGCGCGACCTCATTTCCGATGAGCCGCTGTTCCGCGAGATGACCCGTTACTACTCCATGTACTTCAAGGGTGGCATGGGTGCCGAGGCCGTCCGCGACCTGCTCGCTGCCATCGACCTCCCCTCCGAGGCCGAGAAGCTCAAGGCCATCATCGCCGACGAGGACTCCCAGAAGCAGAAGCGCGAGAAGGCCGTCAAGCGCCTCGAGGTCGTTGACGCCTTCCTGAAGGGCGGCAACAGCCCCGCGAACATGATCCTGGATGTCATCCCGGTCATTCCGCCCGATCTGCGCCCGATGGTCCAGCTCGACGGCGGCCGCTTCGCCGCGTCCGACCTCAACGACCTGTACCGTCGCGTGATCAACCGTAACAACCGACTCAAGCGCCTGCTCGACCTGGACGCCCCTGCGATCATCGTGAACAACGAGAAGCGCATGCTCCAGGAGTCCGTGGACGCCCTGTTCGACAACGGCCGTCGTGGTCGCCCGGTCTCTGGCCGTGGCGGTCGCCCGCTCAAGTCGCTCGCCGAGGCCCTCAAGGGCAAGCAGGGCCGTTTCCGTCAGAACCTGCTGGGCAAGCGTGTCGACTACTCCGGCCGTTCGGTAATCGTTACCGACCCCAAGCTGCTGCTGCACCAGTGCGGTCTGCCCAAGACCATGGCGCTGGAGCTCTTCAAGCCCTTCGTCATGAAGCGCCTGGTCGAGCTTGGCAAGGTCGAGAACATCAAGGGCGCCAAGCGCGCTATCGACCGCGGTGCCACCTTTGTGTGGGATATCCTCGAAGAGGTCATCGACGGCCGCGTCGTGCTGCTCAACCGTGCACCGACCCTGCACCGTCTGTCCATCCAGGCCTTTGAGCCGGTGCTGGTCGAGGGCAAGGCTATCCACCTGCACCCGCTGGTCTGCTCGCCCTTCAACGCCGACTTCGACGGCGACCAGATGTCTGTCCACGTGCCGCTGTCCAGCCAGGCTCAGGCCGAGGCTCGCGTGCTCATGCTCTCTGCGAACAACCTGCGCTCGCCGGCATCCGGCAAGCCGGTCAACATCCCTTCGCAGGACATGATCATCGGTGTGTACTACCTCACCCAGGTTCGCGAGGGTCTGCCGGGCGAGAACCACGTGTTCTCGAGCTTCGATGACGCGCTGCACGCCTATGACTGCCGCTCCGAGGTCGACATGCAGGCCAAGATCCAGGTCCGCGTGTCCGCCGAGAACGCCAACGTCATCAACGAGGACGGCACGCGTATCTTCCGCGTCAAGAACGGCAAGAACGAGTTTGTCGACTACGACGTCACCGGCAACAAGACCGCGCGCTTCGAGACCTCTATCGGCCGCATCATCTTCAACCGCCAGTGCCTGCCCGAAGACTATGAGTTCATGAACTACAAGATGGTCAAGGGCGATGTGGCCAAGCTGGTTGCCGACTGCTGCGATCGTTACCCCGAGGCCAAGGTCGGCCCGATCCTCGACGCCATCAAGTACTCCGGCTTCCACTACGCTACCCGCGCCGGCCTCACCATCTCGGTGTGGGACGCTCTCATCCCTGCCGAGAAGCAGGAGCTGCTCGACCGCGCCCAGGCCAACGTCGACCAGATCAACGAGTACTTCGAGGAGGGCTTCATCAACGAGACGGAGCGCCACATCGAAGTCGTTAACGAGTGGACCGCTTGCACCGACAAGGTCGCAGCGCTCATGCTCGACTTGTTCGACGAGGAGAACCCGCTCTACATGATGGCCGACTCCGGCGCCCGTGGTTCTAAGACCCAGCTGCGTCAGCTCGGCGGCATGCGCGGCCTGATGGCAGACATGTCCGGTGAGACGATCGACCTTCCCATTAAGGCGAACTTCCGCGAGGGTCTGCTGCCGCTCGAGTACTTCATTTCGACCTACGGCGCCCGTAAGGGCCTGGTCGATACCGCATCCCACACTTCGGACTCTGGTTACCTGACCCGTCGTCTGGTCGACGTGGCCCAGGACGTCATCGTCCGCGAGGAGGACTGCGGTACGCACGAGGGCGTCACCTACAACCTCATCATCCCCGGCACCACCGACCTCAACACCGACCTCGTCGGCCGTTGCTTCATCGAGGACGTCGTGGCTCCCGATGGCACCGTGCTCTTTGAGCAGGATGGCTACATCGAGAAGGTCGCCGACATCCAGAAGATGGTCGATGCCGGCCTTAAGAAGGTCAAGCTTCGCGCGCTGCTCACCTGCCGCTCCAAGTACGGCGTGTGCCAGAAGTGCTACGGCTGGGATCTTTCCACCCGTCGTCCGGTCGCCATCGGTACCGCGGTCGGCATTATTGCCGCCCAGTCCATCGGCGAGCCCGGTACGCAGCTTACGATGCGTACCATTCACTCCGGCGGCGTCGCTGGCGTCGACGATATTACGCAGGGTCTGCCTACGGTCAGCCGTATGTTCGATATCGTCGGCAACGTCAACGAGAAGATCCTGGGTCGCGAGGCCGAGCTGGCTCCGTACTCCGGTCACCTCTCGATTAAGCCCGAGAAGTCCGAGTACGTGCTGACGCTCACCGACTCCGAGGATCACACCCGTGTCCTCGACGAGCGTCGCGTCCCCGCTTCGGTGCGCTTTATGCCCGAGATTGAGGACGGCTGCGAGGTGCGCGCCGGCGACCAGATCACCAAGGGCTTCGTCAACTTCCGCAACCTGCGCAAGCTGACCGACATCGAGTCGACGATGCACACCTTCGTCGAGAGCGTCAAGGACGTCTACACCAGCCAGGGCGTCGACCTGAACGACAAGCACATCGAGGTGCTCGCACGTCAGATGCTGCGTCGCGTTCAGATCACCAACCCCGGCGACTCCAAGTACCTGCTTGGTCAGTACGTCGACCGCTACGAGTTCGCCGACGAGGTCGAGCGCGTTGCCCGTCTGGGCGGTCAGGCTCCCGTGGCCGAGCCCGTCATCCTGGGTACGCTCAAGGTCGCGTCCAACATCGACTCCTGGCTGTCGAGCGCTTCGTTCATCCGTACCGCCGGCGTCCTTACCGAGGCTGCCATCGAGGGCAAGGTCGACCATCTGCTCGACCTTAAGTCCAACGTCATCGTCGGTAAGAAGATCCCGGCTGGTACTGGCCTCAAGCCGTACGCCAACGCCAAGCTGACGTATCGCACGGCCGATGGCTATGTCGACATCGACGGTCCGGCTTCGCCCAACGCCAAGTCGCTGCCCGAGTGGGCTCCTGTGGAGCTCAAGGACCTGGACGAGCAGCTCCCGCAGCAGCTCGACTGGGCCGGCTACGACGAGTTCGGTGGTGCTGACGGTTCGTTCACCCGCAACGGCCACACCATCTCCGCCGAGAAGGCTCGCCTGTACCTGTTCGACGACCTGGGCGTGTCGCAGCGCTGGACCAACAAGTTCAGCGAGGTCGGCATCGAGACGGTCGGCGACCTGGTCGGCAAGTCCGAGGAGGATCTGCTGCGCATCGATGGCATCGGTGCCAAGGCGATCGAGGAGCTCCGTGACGGCCTGGAGGCCCACGACCTGCTCTACATCCTCGAGAACAACGACGACGTTGCCGACGAGGAAGACCTCTCGCAGCTGCTGCAGATGGTCTTTAGCCCCGACGGTCCGGACGATATCCTGCTGGGTACCTCCGCTCCGACGCATCATGCCGACGCCGACGAGGAGCTCCTGGGCGCCCCGATCGATGACAAGAAGGCTCCCGCCAACGGCGCGATCAACGAGGACATGGCTTCCCTCGACGAGCTGCTCAACCAGCTCGTGGATACCGACGACGCCGAAGAGGCCAAGGACAACGACGAGGAGTAATTTCCTAGTACGTTAACCGCCCTTCCAAAGACCCGTTTCCCAACAGGGAAGCGGGTCTTTTTTTGAAGAGAACCTGCCAAAAAGGGACAGGTTTATTTTGGTAGGTTTTTCCTGCTTGAATTTGAAACATTCCTTTCGGTCAAAGCGTATCTATGGTGAGGGCCTCAGAAAGAATCATTAACGTCACCGGGAGGTGATTATGGAAGAACAAGCTTTTAGACAGGCGGTTGAAGATCACCGGGATGTCGTGTTTCGAATCGCATTGACGTACCTGCGCGATCGTGCCGATGCCGACGATATTGCCCAAGACGTCTTTCTTAAGTTGCTTAAAAGCGATGGATACTTTGAAAGTTGGGAACATCTTCGCCGCTGGCTTATCCGGGTCACAATCAATGAATGTAAATCGCTCTTTCGAAAGCCATGGAGGCGTGTGGAGGATATTGAGAACCTGGCCGATTCGCTTTCGGCGGCGCAGGATGAGACCAAGGCGGTCCTGTCAGACGTTATGCGACTTCCGGAGCGATTCCGTGTTCCCATCGTGCTCTATTACTATCTGGGCTTTTCGACCTCAGAGATTGCCGAGTTACTGCATGTGCCAGCCGCGACCGTTCGAACGCGTTTAGCTCGCGGTCGATCGAAGCTCAAATTCATCCTAGAGGAGGGCGACCGTGAAATCCAATCAAATCAAGCAGGCCTTCGAGTCCATCCAAGCCGATAGCGATCTTGCTGACCGTGTTCTTTATGCCGCTGCTGGTGAGCCGCTTCGCCGAAAGGGTCACGCGAAGCCTCTGTATGTTGCCGTGATCGGATGCCTTGCCGGAGTGCTGGCGACCGGAGGGGTCGCCTACGCCGTCGTCAATTCCAGTTATTTTGCCTCTGCCTGGGGAAACCATGGCAACGGAGAGTCCATTACCTGGACTCAAGGTGGCTCGTCGGGGACTAAATATACCTACACCAGAGAGTTTGGTGATGGTATCGCGCCCCAAAGCTTGGAGGGTTCAGTACAGAAGGTCAATCTGTCCGTCGAGGGCAACGGCTATACACTCGACATTCATGATATGGCTATCGATAAAAACGGTTGCGGTGCCGTGACGTTTACGTTGTCCAATCCAAATGGCGTTAACTACTACAAGCCGGCAGCAGAGACGGGCGAACTTGTTCTCTATGGTGAAGAAGAACAAGGCATCGGCACGCCCAGCATGAACTTCGGCGAGGAATGGGCTGACACACGCAGCACAATTGATAAGGACACATCAAGCGATACTGTCATTAATGGCACGATGTACTTTGCCGCTATGGATCGCGAGCGAGATTTGCAACATGCTGTCACCTGGAATATCCACTGGACCGAGGGTGAAGGTGAGAGTGCGAGGCGGTTTGAGGCGTCGACACCCGAGTTCAATATTGGAGCGTACGTCGATACAAAGGAACTCCGCTCCGGTGACTCGCCTCTTGAGATTAGCCCGTTTTCCATCCAGACGCACATCGATGATTTGGGCTATGAAGCAGTTGATAATAAGCTGACCGTCAGCTACAAGGATGGATCGGAGCAGATTATCGAAGATGACGACGCAGGGGTGTTCAACTTATATTTTTCTTATGGGCGCAATAGCGGAGAGAACATCTGGGTGCCAACGAAGTTGATTGATGTCGATCAAGTTGTCTCGGTAACCCTTGAAATTGTGAGGTATACATCAACAGGGGAGACCGAAACGAAAGAGCCCTTTACCATCGTCTATTCGTAAGATTTGGGGCCGCTTCCTACTAGGGGAAGCGGCCTCTTTTGCGTTAAATGGAAACGCCGCCGATTTCCATGCGACAGATGAGAGCAGATTACCGCTGGAGCGCGACGTTTCACCAGATCTGTCTCTTATACACATCTCCGAGCCCACGAGACGTAGCGGAATCTCGTATG
>URWM01000071.1 GCA_900551655.1 uncultured Collinsella sp. | reverse complement strand
TACGAGATTCCTCTACGTCTCGTGGGCTCGGAGATGTGTATAAGAGACAGAGAATCGACCGTCCGAGCCACGGCACCTTGCCTTTCAATCGTCGGGCATGACCACCAGGTCTATGCCCTCCTCTTTCAAGGCAATCTGCCGCACCTCGAACGGTCGACAAATACTAGAGACTCTTAATACGAGTGCCGGCGGCGGTATCTTCAATCGTCAGGCCCAGGTCCTTGAGCTGGTCGCGGATGGCGTCGGCCAGATCCCAGTTCTTGGCGGCACGGGCCTCGGCGCGGGCCTCGAGAATCTTGGCAGCAGCCTCGTCCACGTCGTCGCCCGTGTAGGCGACCAGGCCGGCGGCAACGCCTAGCAGACCCAGCGGCAGCTCGACCTTGGGCTCGGGGAGCTCAACGCCAAACGTATCGAGCAGCTCGGCCAGCGTGTCGGCGGCGGCAAGCGCTGCGGCCTTGTCGGCAGCGTCGCCCGCCTGCTCCAAGTACTGGTTGCACTCGGTCACAAAGCCAAAGACGGCACCCATGGCACCAGCGGTGTTAAAGTCGTCGTCCATGCACTCCTTAAAGGCGGTACGAGTCTCAGCGGCCTTGGCGGCAAACGCCTCGGCGGCAGCCTCATCGGCATCGGCCGTCGCATGGTTTGCGGCCCAGCGCAGGTTCTCGACCGTACCGGCGATACGCGTGAGCGAGTTCTCGGCACCCTCCAGGCGCTCCCAAGAAAAGTCGAGCGGCGAGCGATAGCTCGTCTGCAGCATCAGCAGGCGCAGGGCGGCAGCGGAGTGCTGCTCGAGGACCTCGGCCAGCGTAAAGAAGTTGCCGAGCGACTTGGACATCTTCTCGCCGTCTACCAGCAGCATGCCCGTGTGCATCCAAGTGTTGGAGAAGCCCTGGTGCCAGGCGCAGGTGGCCTGGGCGCACTCGTTCTCGTGATGCGGGAAGGCAAGGTCGGAGCCGCCGCCGTGGATGTCGATCGGAGTGCCCAGGTAGCGATGCACCATGGCGGCGCACTCGGTGTGCCAACCGGGACGGCCCTCGCCCCAGGGGCTCGGCCAGCTGGGCTCGCCGGGCTTGGCGGCCTTCCACAGGGCAAAGTCGAGTGGGTCGTTCTTGTCCTCGTTCTCCTCGATGCGCGCGCCAACCATAAGGTCGTCGATGTTGCGGCCCGAGACCTGACCATAGTTGGGATCGCTGCGCACGGCAAAGTACACGTCGCCGTTATCGGCGGCATAGGCATGGCCCTGCTCGATAAGCGTCTTGATCATGGCGATCATGGGGCCGATCTCTTTGGTGGCACGAGGACGCACATCCGGATCGAGCACGTTGGCGGCGCGCATGACGCCGATGAACTTGTCGGAGAACTCCGTCGCGACCTCGGCGGCAGTGCGGCCCTGCTCGTTGGCGCGCTTGATGATCTTGTCATCGACATCGGTGAGGTTCTGGGCGAACGTGACCTCGTAACCGCTCGCGATGAGCCAGCGGCGAATCACGTCAAAGCTGATGAACGTACGGGCGTTGCCGATGTGGATGTTGTCGTAGACCGTGGGGCCGCACACGTACATGCGGACCTTGCCGGACTCGATGGGCTGGAACTCTTCCTTTTTATGGGTAGCGCTGTTGTAGATACGCATTCGTTACTCCTTAACGGTTTTCTGTAGCAGGCAGACGGCCCAGGCGCCGATTCCCTCGCCCTGGCCTTCCCAACCGAGCTTTTCGGTCGTGGTGGCGGCGACGCCTACATTTTCGACGTCAACGCCCAGGGCATGGGCAAGGTTGGCACGCATGGCATCGCGGTGCGGGGTGATCTTGGGTTGCTGACAGGCAATGGTGCAGTCGGCATCGACAAACTCAAAGCCCAGCTCACGCGCATAGTCCATTACGCGGGCAAGCAGCACCATCGAATCAGCACCCTCATAGGCAGGGTCGGTATCGGGGAACAGTTTGCCAATGTCTCCCCCGCGGCAGGCGCCCAGAATGGCGTCGGCCAGCGCATGCGCGAGCACATCGGCATCCGAGTGGCCCAGCAGGCCGCGCTCGTAGGGAATGTCGACACCGCCGATGATACATCGACGCCCCTCCACCAAACGGTGGACGTCGTAGCCATGGCCAATGCGCAGGTTACTGAACATGGGGAAGGTCCTCTCCCTCGGCCATGCGACCGAGCAGAATCGCGGTTACAGGACGCAGGTCCTCGGGCACCGTCACCTTAAGGTTATCGCGCGGGCTCTGGACGCAGCGGACGCGTCCTCCCATGCGCTCGACCAGTGACGAATCGTCCGTACCGATAAAGCCCTCGGCAATCGCCGCGGCATGGGCGCGCTTCATGGCGTCGACACTAAAGATCTGCGGCGTCTGCGCGGCCCAATAGAGCTCACGCGGCGGCGTCTCGACGATATTATCGCCGTCAACGATCTTGAGCGTGTCGATCGCGGGCTGACCGCACACGACGCCGTCGAGAGCACGGTCGCTCACGAGCACGTCGATAGCGTGGTCGATGGCCTCGGTCGTAATGAGCGGACGAGCGCCATCGTGAATGGCGACGTATTCAAAGCCCGCCGGCACCGCGTGCACGCCGGCGCGGGTGGAATCCTGACGGGTATCGCCGGCATCGGCAAAGCTGATGGGCGTGTCATAGTCAAACGGGTCGATGGCCAGACGGCGCATTTCGGCACGGCGCTCGGCAGGGCAAACCACCACGATGTGGCCGACCTTATCGCTACGGTCAAACGCGCGGATGGACCAGCTCATAAGCGGACGGCCCGCTACATTGACGAGCTGCTTGCCACCGGGGTTACCAAAGCGCTGGCCGCTGCCACCGGCAACGACCACGGCGCATACGGGCGCCATTATGCGTTCCCCTGTTTGGTGCCCTTCATGCGGTACAGGGAGTCCGCAAGAATGGCAGGGTTGTTAACGCCAAAGTCGCCCAGGCGCTCCGGATCCTTGCTGATGTCGTCCATGAGCTCCTGCAGCGAGCCATACTCGTCGACGATCTTCTCGGCCACGCCGTCGCGCACGACGGACACGCGCGAAAGCGTGCGCAGGCCCAGCGGTGTCATGACGGAGTCCTCGTCCAGGTCGTCGTAACCCAGAACCGCCGCCACATGCTGCGGGTCAGACAAGTCCTTGGGCGTCATGCGGCTAAGCTCGGCACGGATCTTCTCGGCGTTTGCCTCGGAGGAATCGCTTGCGTAGTCGCGAATCATCAAGTCGTACTCGGTATCCATGCTGGAGCCGGCGAGCTGCTCGAGCTGCATCTGTACGAGCTTGCCCTGGTTGCCCAGCTTGACGATGCAATCCTTAAGCTCAGTCTTTGCCTGCTGCATGATCTCGAAGCTCGAGAAAATACCGGTAATGTCGGCGAGTGTAACATAGTCGTCGAGCTCGAGGGCCGTCAGGCGCAGCAGGGAGCGATCGAGCGACTGACGGGTAGTCTGGAGCGTGGCGACGAGCTGGTTGACCGAGCTCATGATGGTGGTAACGGGCTGGATCTCGTAGCTCTTGCCGTGAACGTACACGTTGACGACGGCACGACGGGCCGAGACCGAGATCACGATGGCATCGGTGAGCACCGACATGCGAGCGGCGGTGCGGTGACGCATGCCCGTCTCGCTCGTGGCAAGCGAGGGATCGGGATTGAGGTGGAAGTTGGCGCGCAGGATCTGGGTGAGGTCGCCGTCGATGACGATGGCGCCGTCCATCTTGGAAAGCTCGAACAGACGGTTCGAGGTAAACGAAATGTTGAGCGGGAAGCCGTCGTTGCCGGCAGCGAGCACGTTTTCGGTGTCGCCGACGCAGATAAGGGCACCCAGGTGACCGGCGATGATCATGTCGAGGGCGGTGCGGATCGGCTGACCAGGTGCCGTCAGGCGGATGGCCTGTTCCATACGCTTTTGCAGCTCGTTCTTATCCAAGGCATCGCTCCCATCGTATACGCTCCATAAACGCTAAATAGTTTCTCACGGTTTGTCCCTGCGGCGCTTGCGAAATCCGATGCTTACAGAATGAGCGAACACCGCTAAGATAGCTAATTTGGGACGGGCTCTTTTGACTACCCAATCAACCATGTGCCAAGGTTAGTCTTTTTGTTGCTCCCCCAAGAGGTACACGCGGGCCTGCCCGCAGAGAGGGAGCCAGACTATGGGACTCGCAGAGCTCGTGTTGCTCGCCGTTGGCCTTTCGATGGACGCCTTTGCCGTTTCCATCTGCAAGGGCCTTGGCATGAAGAAGATCAACCTTAAGGTCGCCGTGGTGCTCGGCCTGTTCTTTGGCGGCTTCCAGGCCGGCATGCCCGTGATCGGATGGGCGCTTGGCAGCCAGTTTATGGGCATCATCGGCCCCATCGACCACTGGATTGCCTTTATCCTTTTGGCCTTTATCGGCGGCAAAATGCTGTGGGAGGCCTTTACCGAGGACGAGGATGAAGGCGACGGCAAGGATGCCGAAAAGATTGACCTGGGTGAGTACCTGATCCTCGCCATCGCCACCTCAATCGACGCCCTAGCCGTGGGCATCTCATTTGCCGCGCTCTCGGTCGACATCGTGCCCGCCGTTTCGCTCATCGGCATCACGACCTTTATCTTCTCCATCGCCGGCGTAGCGATCGGCCACACCTTTGGCGCGCGCTACGAAAAACCCGCCACCATCGTGGGTGGCATCGTGCTCATCCTCATCGGGCTTAAGATCTTGCTTGAGCACCTTGGGATCCTCGCGCTGTAACGAATAACGGCCGCCCGGCATTACGCCAGGCGGCCGTTTTCATAGCCAGCCGTTTTAGAGCGGCTTAGCCAAGGCGACCTTTACGCAGCGAGGCGCTTGAGAACGTCGATGAGCAGCTCGTAGAAGCGCTCGGCAGAAGCGAGCTCCATGCTCTCGTCCGGGGTGTGGACATCGGAGAGCGTCGGGCCCACGGCGATGGCGTCCAGGCCGTGCAGGGCCTCGGCAAACAGGCCGCACTCAAGGCCGGCGTGAATGGACTCGATGCGCAGCTCGGAGCCAAAGAGCTCGCGATAGCTCTCGACAAAGACGTCGCGGACCGGCGAATGCTCGGCATAGCTCCAGCCGGGATACTCGAACTCGAACTTGGCGTCGAAGCCCAAGACATCGGCCAGCGTCTGCAGGCGGTCCTTGAACTCGTTCTGCAGCGAGGTGATCGAGGAGCGCGGGGACAGCATGATCTTGACCTCGTCGTCAGAAGTGGCAACCACACCGATGTTGGAGGAAACCTCGACGGAGCCGTCGGTGGCGACGTTGCGGCGAATCACGCCGTTAGGGGCAAGGCGCAGGGCGCGGATGAGGGCAAGCGCGGACTTCTGGTCCATGGCCTCAACCTCGGCGTCGTCGGCAATCTCGACGGTGCAAGTAAAGCCGGGGTCGAAGACCTCGAGCTCGGCAGTGACGTCGGCGATGATGCCCTTTGCGATCTGGGCCGCGGCCTCGGCGGCAGCGTGGTCGGCGTAAACCAGCTCGGCCTTGCACTCACGGTTGATGGCGTTGTCCTTAGTGCCGCCGTTAAAGCTGACGATGGCGGGCTCGCCGGCGACCATCAGGCGGTCGATGATGCGGGCCATGATGAGGTTGCCGTTGCCGCGCTCCAGGTTGATGTCGGAGCCGGAGTGACCACCCAGCAGGCCGGAGATCTCGAGCGTGAGGGTGCTGCCGGTCTTGTGCTCGCGCACGATGGGGCAGGTGTAGGTAACGACGACGCCGCCGGCGCAGCTGACGGTGGCAACGCCCTCTTCCTCGGAGTCAAGGTTAATCATGGTGCGGGCGCTAATCTGGGACTTGTCGAGCGTCTCGGCGCCGACCAGGCCAGTCTCCTCGTCGGTGGTGAATACGCACTCGAGGGCGGGGTGAACGATCGAATCGTCATCGAGAACAGTGAGCATCAGAGCGACGGCGATACCGTTGTCGGCGCCCAGGGTGGTGCCGTTAGCGGTGAGGACGCCGTCCTTGACGACCAGGTCGATACCGTCGGTCGTAAAGTCGTGCTCAACAGAGCCCAACTTGTCGCACACCATATCGATGTGGCCCTGCAGCATCACGGTCGGGGCATTCTCGGCACCGGCAGATGCGGGCTTGCGAATGATGACGTTGTAGACCTCGTCCTGGTACACATCGAGGCCGCGCTCCTTGGCAAACGCAACCAGGAAATCGCTGATGCCCTTCTCGTTGCCAGACCCACGGGGGATCGCGCTGACCTCCTCAAAGAAATGGAACAGCTGGGCGGGCTCATAGCCGGTGATCTTGTAGTCCATGGTGCCTCCTTGGCGCAACTGGTTAGACAGTAAGACATGCGACTTGTATATTCCCAGACTTTGCGTGCATAAACCAGTCGAAAACGCCGAGCGCCCTTGCATCATCGGCTAACGGCGGGGAAACGCCACTTTATTAAGATAAAGCAGGTTAGACGGGCCGCGTCGAAGGGACGTTTGACCCTTCAACCAACCTCAACGCTTGATCAACGTTTATGCATACGCCATTGGTATGTTTAATGAGATCTACCTTGAACGAAGGGGCCTTTTCAACAGAAAAAGGGCGCTCCTTTGGAACGCCCTCGTGGACACAAGGTTTTGTTACGCCCTACAGCGCGCCAGAGCCGGCTTGCATCATGCCACCGGGACCCGAGCTCACGCCGCTGCTCACAGGCGCGGCGTTGCCGGTGTGCGGTGCCGCCGGGGCGGTATCGCCACCGAGCGTGCCCGCCGGACGCGGTGCCGGGATCTCGCCCGTGCCGTGGCTAAAGACAAACTTGCCATCGGCCACGTCGCACAGGACGGTATCGCCCTCGCCCCACTCGCCAGCCAGAAGCTCCTCGGACAGCGGGTCCTCGATGAGCTTTTGAATAGCACGGCGCAGCGGACGCGCACCGTTGGTGAGGTCGGTACCCTCCGCCACGATCTTGTCATAGGCCGCATCGGTGAGCTTAATGTTCATGCCGTTGGCAATCAAACGCTGACGCAGGTCGTCCACCAGCAGGTGCGCGATCTTGGTGAGATTCTCGCCCGAGAGCTTCTGGAACACCACGATGTCGTCGATACGGTTGAGCAGCTCGGGGCGGAACAGGCGCTTGAGCTCGCCCATCGCACGGCCGCGGATCTCACTCGACGTAAGACCCTGCTCGCCGGTGGTGCCAAAGCCCACGCTCGCATCCTGCGCGATCTCGCGGGCGCCCACGTTGGATGTCATGATGATCACGGTGTTGCGGAAGTCGACTGTCTTGCCCTGGCTATCGGTCAGGCGGCCCTCCTCCAGCACCTGCAGCAAGATGTTGAAGATATCGGGGTGCGCCTTCTCGATTTCGTCGAACAGCACGACCGAGTACGGGTGACGACGAACGGCCTTGGTGAGCTGGCCGCCCTCGTCGTGACCGACGTAACCCGGAGGGCTACCGATGAGCTTGGAGACCTCGAACTCGCTACCGAACTCGGACATGTCGAAGCTGATGAGCGCATCCTTGCTGCCAAAGAGGTACTCGGCGAGCGTCTTGGCGAGCTCGGTCTTGCCCGTGCCGGTGGGACCCAGGA
>URWM01000070.1 GCA_900551655.1 uncultured Collinsella sp. | reverse complement strand
GCAGAAGACGGCATACGAGATTCCTCTACGTCTCGTGGGCGCGGAGATGTGTATAGGAGACAGGTCGATTGTAGCGGATGGCGTTGCTTGCCAGATTATATATGAGCTCGTCAATCAAGCGCGACACGCCCTCGATGACCACAGGCTTGGTCTCATGACTTATCGTCACATTCGCCTGACAGGCGACCTGTTCAAGACGCTGCTCAACCGCGTAGATGGCACGCGAGAGCTCAATAGGCTCCGTGGACCCAATGGGCACCGCCTCGCCCTCAGTTGCACGCTCGGCCTCGTCCAAGTTAGACAGCGTAAGGATGTCGTTGACAAGCGCTGCCAAGCGGCCCGCCTCACGATAGATGCGACCGCCAAAGTTGCGCAGGTCGTCCTCGCCCTCGACCATGCCGTTTGCGATGAGCTCGGCATAGCCCGAAATCGCCGTAAGCGGCGTCTTGAGCTCATGGGTGATATTCGCCGTGAACTCGCGGCGCATACGATCGTTGTCCGCCAGCACCGCCATTTGGCGCTTGAGTTCCTGGCGCTGCGACTCGATACGCTCAAGCATGGGGACCATCTCGGCATAGGCGTGCTCATAGCTACGGCGTGGGTGGTCCAAATCCACCTCTTGCAACGGCGCGATGATGGCACGGGACTCGCGGCGCGCCATAAAAAACGAGAGTACCGCGCCCGCTGCTGCGATAAGCAGCATCGGCGCCACCATCGACAGCAAAATCGCTGCAACGCCAGGCTGGGCCTGCGCCAAGCGGGCAACCTGGCCGTTATCAAGGGCGACGGCGCGATACAGCATAATCTCGTCGAGCGTAGAGCTTGCGCGCTCCGCGGAACCCGAACCATTCTCAAAGGCCTCGATGACCTCGGGGCGATCGCCATGGTTGGGCAGTGTGGAAGGCGACGCCTCGTTGTCGTAGGCAACCGATCCATCCTTGTTAATCAGCGTGATGCGCAAGTCCTCGCGATCGAGGCTACGCAAGAACGGGATGAGCTCCTGCTGCTCGTCGAGGGCGGCAGCAATGAGCTCGGTTTCCTGCGCCAGATTGGCACTCGTGGCATCCGCCAAGGTGTTTTGCACAAAGAACGCACCCAGCACCGTAAACGCCACGATAACCGCCATGGCGCAGACAAAGATCGTCACAAAAACGCGGTGCGACAGCGTATGTTTTCCCTGGGGGGCGAAGACCACGGGTTACTCCTCCGATGCGGTGGCCGCGGTGACGTCACCTTCGGCACCATCGCCGGCAGAAGGCTCGGCCAAGCGGTAGCCCACGCCGCGCACGGTCTCGATGGCGCTGGCATGCTCGCCCAGTTTTTGGCGAAGCGTCTGCACGTGCACGTCAACAGTGCGCGAACCGCCGTCGAAGTCCCAGCCCCACACGCTCTGCAGCAACGACTCGCGGGTAAAGACCACGCCGGGCTTGCGCATGAGGTACTCGAGCAGGTCGAACTCGCGCAGGGTGAGCTTAAGCGGCTCGCCGGCAACGGTCACCTCGCGATGGCTGGGCGAAAGCACGATGTCGCCCACGCTGAGCACATCGCTCGCCTGCTTGACCATTCCGCCGCGACGCAGCAGTGCGCGGCAGCGGCTCGCAAGCTCCATGAGCGAGAAGGGTTTAGTCAGGTAATCGTCGGCACCGCCATCGAGCGCCATCACCTTGTCGAGCTCGGTGTCCTTGGCGGTAAGCATCATGATGGGCACCGTCGCCGTCAGGCGGTCGGCGCGGAGGCGGCGCATAATCGCCAAACCATCGGTATCGGGCAGCATGATATCGAGCAGCACAGCATCGGGCACCCGTCGCGCCACGGCGGCCTTAAACTCGCCGTCGCACGAAAAGCCCTCGGCCTCGATTCCCTGCTTGCGCAGCGCATAGACCGTCAAATCCCTGATGTTGTCATCGTCCTCGACGTAATAGATCATGTTGAACCCCTTTGCGGCCGGCATGACCGCATCTTAACCCTAAAGGTACCTTTACTAGATGGTATCAGCCAAAACGTCCCGTCAAATAATCCGCCGTGCGCGGATCGATCGGGTTTTTGAAGAGCCGGGCAGTGGGCGCATGCTCCACCAGCTCGCCCAGCAAAAAGAACGCGACCGAGTCGGAGATGCGCGCAGCCTGCTGCATGTTGTGCGTAACGACCACCAGCGTGCAGGTCTCCCTGAGCTCGCAGGCCAGCTGCTCCACCACCAGCGTCGATACGGGGTCGAGCGCCGAGGTCGGCTCGTCCATCAGCAGAATGTCGGGCTGCACGGCCAGCGCACGGGCGATGCACAGACGCTGCTGCTGGCCGCCCGAAAGACCCAGACCCGATTCCCTGAGCTTGTCCTTGACCTCGTCCCACAGCGCGGCGCGTCGCAGGGAGTCTTCGACCAGCTCGTCGAGCGCGACGCGGTCGCGCACTCCCATGCCGCGAGGACCGTAGGCGACGTTGTCGTAGATGCTCATGGGAAACGGATTGGGGCGTTGGAACACCATACCCACGCGCTGGCGCAAGCGGCAGATATCGTAATCGCCCAGGATATTCTGGCCGTCGAGTGCAATCTTGCCTTCAATGCGGCAATCCTTGATACCGTCGTTCATACGGTTAAAGCAGCGCAGCAGCGTCGACTTTCCGCAGCCCGAAGGCCCGATGAACGAGGTAATCTGCTTGTCACGAATTTTGATGCTCACGTCCTTGAGCGCATGATGGTCGCCGTAAAACAGGTCAAGGCCTTCAACATCGATGCGCGTCGGCGAGGCGGCAAGGTCCTGCGCCGTGGGGCGAGTCGCATCCCCAACCTCGCGCTCGTGCGCGGCCTCGGCCTGCGCCTCTATGAGTTCCTCAAGCTCCGTAGGCTCCATCGCCGCAGCAGCCGTCATACCGCATACCTCCATATCGATATCAATTCAGCAGTATCGATAGTAGAAATCGCGGCTCATATGCACGTGAGCGCATTGTCAAGTGTTTGTAAGGGCACGCTGGCTATACGGCGGGCAGCTCGATGGTGAATATCGTGTGTTCGGGCGTCGATTCACATGCAACGGTACCGCCGTGTGCCGCGATGATCTCCTTGGCAATAGCAAGGCCCAGACCGGCACCACCGCGATTGGTCGCACGCGCCGCATCCAGGCGATAGAACTTCTCAAAGATCACCTTGAGCTTAGCCGCCGGAATCGGATCACCCTGATTGATAAAGCGAATTCGCACGCCACCGTCATCTTGGCGTCGGGCCTCGATCGCAATGGTCGATCCTTCGTAGCTATAGGCGATGGCGTTTTTCATGATGTTGTTGAACACGCGAGCCATCTTGTCGCCATCCACGAGCACCGTCAGGTCCTCACTCACACCAACTTGGACATCTTTGTGCTGCTCGTTGAGAATGGGATAGAACTCATCGGCCACCTGCGCCAGCAGCAATCCCAGGTCGACGTAGCCGCGCGTGAGCACAATATCGTGGAAGTCAAAGCGCGTGATATCAAAGAACTCCTCAATAAGCGCGTCGAGTCGGTGCGCCTTGTCGAGCGCCACGCCCGTAAAGTGCGCGCGCTGCTCAACCGGCAGGTCGGGCGCCTCCTGCAACAGCGAGAGGTAGCCCACCACGCTGGCAAGCGGTGTGCGCAGGTCATGCGCCAGGTATGTGACCAAATCGTCCTTGCGGTGCGACTCGTCACGCAGGGCTTGCTGGACTTTGTGCTCGCGGTCGCGCACACGGTTGAGCACACCCTCGACCTCCAGGAAGTCGCCGTCGATGTTGTCCCACGCGTCGGGATGATCGATCAGACGGTCCTGAATACGGGCGGCAAGCACGCGGTCGGAATGCTGCTCACCCTGCTCATAGCCCTGGTAGTACAGAGCGCGGCCGCAAAAGAACAGGACGCACACGGCGAGCGCCAAGACAAAGCCAAGCATGTTGAATACAAAGCCGGCATCGAACAGCACCGGTCCCTCAATGCCACCGAGTGCCATGGCGCTGATCGCCAGCGTCATGACCCACGCGGCACCGCCGATCACCACGCAGCGACGCACGATTTCAAAGCGATCGATCAGCAAGAAGCCGATGAGTAGCACCGCTAAGATACCGGCGATGTTATCAATGCCGATCAGCAGCAGACTCAGCAAAAAGAGCAGCACCGTCGCAAGCGCGCGATTATCGACGACCGCCCTCACGTATTCAAAGAGCCGATCGGGCACCTCGAACAACTGCTTATCGTCTTTTGTCATGTCCATGTCCTCGCAAACAAAGGCGTTATTCGATGATATAGCCGACGCCCCAAACGTTTTTAATAAAACGCGGCTTCTGAGCGTCGTCACCGATCTTTTCGCGCAGGTGACGAATGTGCACCATCACCGTATTGTTGGAGCCGGGCATAAAGTCCTCGTTCCACACCGCGCGGAACAGGCCCTCCACGGCCACCACGCTGCCGCGATGCTCGACCAGATACAGCAAGATTGAATACTCGGTGGGTGTGAGGCGTACCGGTGAACCGTCCACCGTTACGGAACGAGCATCGCGGTTGATCTCCAAGCCGTCGAGCTGAATGGTCGGCGACTCGGCCGCCTGCGCACGGCTACCGTAGCTGGAGTAGCGGCGAAGCTGAGCGTGCACGCGCGCGATGAGCTCCAGCGGGCGGAACGGCTTAACCACGTAATCGTCCGCGCCAAGCGAAAGGCCCCCGATCTTGTCTTGCTGGGCATCGCGCGCCGTCAGCATGATCACGGGATAGGTATGACTGGAACGGATCGTACGCAGCAGCTCAAAGCCATCGATATCGGGCAGCATGACATCCAGCAGCGCCAGATCGAACTCCTGCTCCAAGATTGCCTTGGCGGCATCGGCCCCGCTATAGACAATCTGGACGTCAAAGCCTTCTTTTGTAAGGTAGATGCCCACTAGGTCGGCAATGGCCTTCTCGTCATCAACTACCAGTATGCGCTCGTTCATGCGTGCTCCTCTCGCGCCCCATTATGCCCGAGGGGGCGCCCGCCACACACAACAAGCGTGGGTGATTAAGTCGGCCTTAAGCACCCTTGTGCCCGTTCGGGCGCGGATGTGGGCCACGCACGCACGCGATGATCGCCGACACCGGCAAACGATATACTCTTGTTCCAGAAGAGACCATCCCGTCGAAAGCGAAACCTGTGAAGTCCCTCACCTCTTTTGCAAAGCGCTCAGCCCAGCTTGCCGCCGGCTTTGTCTGCGCTATCGCCCTTGCCGCTGGCGTGCCCACCGTCGCCGGCGCCCAAGTGCTCACGACCGACAATGTTTGCGGCAAAACCGCTGATGCGCGCGGCATCACGGCCGAAAACCTGCCCGATATCGATGCGACCAATGCCCTCGTCATGGGCAAAGACGGCACCGTCTACTATGCCCGCGGCGCCGATGAGCAGGTCAAGATTGCCTCGATCACCAAGGTCATGACCGCAATCCTAACCGTCGAGAATTGCAAGATGGACGAGAAGGTCACGGTGAGCAACGCCGCAGCCACCGTGGGTAATTCGACCGCCGGCTTGCTCGAAGGCGACGAGCTTACCGTGGAGCAGGCACTGCGCGGCCTGATGATTCCCTCGGGCAACGACGCCGCCATCGTACTCGCCGAATATGTGGGCAAGAAGATCGACCCTAAGACCAAAGACGCCGAGGCCACATTTGTGAAGGCCATGAACGAGCGCGTTAAGAAGCTCGGCTGCACCGGTACGCTTTTTGAAAACCCGCATGGTCTGGACTTTGATGAGTGGGCTGGCAATATGCACTCAACCGCACACGACGTAGCGCTGATGATGCAGGAGGCCATGAAAAACGACACGATCCGCGAGGTCGTAGCGAGCGAGGATTCCTGGATCGAGGTCACGGGCGCCGACGGCACCGACCATTCGCATTCCATGGACACGCATAACTATTTGCTGGGCCAAGATGGCAACATCGGTGGCAAGACCGGCACCACCGACGATGCAGGCTATTGCTTTACGGGTGCCTACAACCGCGATGGCGACGAGATCTACACCGTCGTTTTGAACTCCACCACCACCGACCAGCGCTTTACCGATACCGCAACCCTTGCCAATTGGTACTACGGTCACAAGGTGACGGTCGCCATCGCCAACACGCAGGAAAAGACCGCCAACGGCAACCCGCTTATGGCGCGCGTTGGCCAAACCGACTGGACGGATAAGACAATCGACGCCACACTCGCCGATCCTACGGCGCAAGCGACCGTGTTTTCCCTTGCCGGCGAGGTGACCGAAAAGGTTAGCTACGACGATCTTTCGGGCACGGTGCATGTGGGCGACAAGGTGGGCAGCGTTACGCTCAAGCAGGACGGCACCAAGATCGCCGTCATGGACCTGGTTGCCGACGAGGAAGGAACGGGGCCCAATCCCATCGAGTGGCTGCTCGTGAAGCTCGACCGCCTGGGCCGCCGCATCGACAACCGCCCGCTCACAGCCGAGAGCGAGACCGTAGCCAAGGCGCCCGAGATGTAAGATCGAAGAACAATACACTCGCTGAAAGGAGGCGTCCAACGGGGCGCCTCATTTTTTGAGGGTTCGAATCCCCAGTTAACATTCTCCTAATTAAAAAAAGGGCCCCCGATGGGACCCTTCTTTAAAGTTAAACTGGCGGAGAGCTGGGGATTCGAACCCCAGATGCCCTTTTGGGGCATACTCGCTTAGCAGGCGAGCACCTTCGGCCTCTCGGTCAGCTCTCCGTAACAGCCGTTCTATAGTAACCAAACAGCCAAGGATGGGCAAGAGGAAATTTTCTAATTGCCTAGCATCCTTTCCTCCTTGGAGGCTTCGCCTACCCCAGCGAGCGGTTGAGGGAGCCGAGCTCGTCGTTGCCCATGGTGCGCCACATTTGGAAGATGCAACCGCGTGCCAGGAAAAAGAAGCCGTTGTCGACCAGTTGCACAGCGGCATCTGCCAGCTGATTCGTCACGGCGGACACTGGCGGCAGCTCGAGTCCAGCCTTGCGGATGGTCTCGACCGCCTCCTCGAACGTCGGAGGCTCGCTGACGCCCATCTCATTCATAAGGCCCTGCATTTCTTCCAGCGCACTACTGCCCGATTCCTCACCGCGCGGCACCAGACGGTAACAAGCCAGCGCTAGGTCGAGCTGATCGCAATTCCAATAGGCAAACGCCAAGCGATAGAACAGGTAGCCGATTGCAGAACGATCGCTGGCAATACGTAGGCCGTGGCGCGCCACCTCGATAATCTCGTCAAAGCGCTCCAGACGCGCAAGCACGTTGATGAGCGCAAAGTGCGATTGCATGGACGAGCGTGCCAGATCGTAAAGATGGCGCACCTCGGGCAGTGCTCGTTCAAAGTCCTCTTGCTCGGCGTAAAAGCTGCAGATCTCGTGCTGGGCAAAGTACAGTGCATCGGGCGCACGAAGGATTCGCACAGAGTGGTCTTCTTCCAACACCGGTAGCACCATGCGCACCAGCTGGTTATCGCAAAACTGCGTTTGAACCGGACCTGTCGCCAAAAGCTCGGCGACGGCGCACTTAGCCTCCAACTCCTCGACAAGACGGGAAAAGCCTTCAAAGGCACCTGTACGGTCGACTTTTGCCTGCTCGCGCAATTCAACAACGCGGGCCACGTATGGGT
>URWM01000069.1 GCA_900551655.1 uncultured Collinsella sp. | reverse complement strand
CACCTAAGCCTTCGTCGGCAGCGTCAGATGTGTATAAGAGACAGCCCGAAGCCATGGGGCTGTATGGCGTAAGGGCCATGTCAAACTGGCGGCACACCGGGATCATCTCGCGCTCGTCCTCTCGGTACAGCAGGTTGTAGTGGCACTGCATGCTCGTAAAGGGCGTCCATCCGTGGTCGCGCGCGACGATCTGCAGGTTGTGCAGCTGGTAAGCATACATAGCGCTGGCGCCGAGCGCGCGAACCTTGCCCTCGCGCGCCAAGTCGTTGAGCGCCTCCATGGTCTCTTCCATGGGAACGTCGTAATCGAAGCGGTGAATGATGTAGAGGTCTAGGTAATCGGTGCCCAAGCGCTTGAGCGAGCCTTCGATCTCGCGTTTGATGGCGTTGGCGGAAAGGCCGCCCTCGTTGAAGTGAACCTTGCTAGCCAGCACGACGCTCTCGCGAGCGATTCCCAGATTGCGCAGGGCGGCGCCAATGTACTCTTCGCTCGTGCCAAAGCTGTAGCAGTTCGCGGTATCGATAAAGTTGATTCCGGTGTCGAGTGCGCGTTTGATGACGGCGCGTGTGCCGTCGGGTCCGATGGTCCACTGATGAAAGTCGGGGCTGGGCTCGCCAAAGCTCATGCCTCCCAGGCAGAGTTTAGAGACTTTAATGCCGGAATGGCCAAGGGTTGTGTACTGCATGATGCTCCTATTTCTGGTTCTCAACGTCGGGGTGCCAGGCGGCATATTGCGCAAGCTTCTCGGGCGTGCGCTCATAGAAGGGTTTCCCGCGATCGAGGGTAGCCATGGCGGTCATGTCGCTGTCCGTGAGCTCGAAGTCGAAGACATCGATGTTGTCGGCGATGTGCGTCGGATTCTTGGAGCCTGGAATGACGATATTTCCCTCTTGGATATGCCAACGCATAATGATTTGAGCAGGCGTTTTGCCATACTTGACAGCGAGGTCGCGCACGACGGGCTCGTTCATGATGCTGCTGTTACCGCGCCCGCCGAGCGGGTGCCACACCTGCAACGCAATGTCGTGCTGGGCGAGCAGCTTCTTCAGTTCGGTCTGCGGGAAATACGGATGGCACTCGACCTGAATAAGGGATGGAACGATCTCGCAATTTGCGAGAAGCTTCTCGATTTCGTTCTCGTCGAAATTGGAGATTCCGATGGAGCGGAGCTTGCCTTCCTTGTACGCGATCTCAAGCTTCTCATAGCCCGCCAAGTAGTCGCCTGCGGGTTGGTGCAGAATCATGAGGTCGATGTAAGGTGTGTTCAGACGCTCGAGCGTTTCGTCAACGGCGGTGTCGCTGTTGTAAAAATAGGGCCAGAGCTTGGTTTCGAGAAACACGTTTTCGCGTGGCAAGTCTGATTCGCGCACGCCACGACCCACTGCTCGCTCATTCACGTATGCATTGGCAGTGTCGATGAGCTCATACCCCATGCCGAGTGCGGAGGTAACCGACGATTGGGCATCGTCGGGTTTAAGCAGATACGTGCCAAGTCCTAGCTGGGGGATTTTGATGCCGTTATTGAGCGTGATGTATTCTATGCGCTTCCTTTCTCGATGGTTCTCTTCTGTAACGATAGTTCCGAGATTTGATAATGTATATTTCCTATAGCAACTAGCTAGATATACGGATTATGTAAGTGAAACGAATTGGGCCGAATGAAGTTCTCCGTTGTGCACGAAGGAGCAATCATGGAGCTGCGAACGCTGCGTTATTTTCTTGCTGTGGCCCGCGAGGAAAACATGACCGAAGCTGCTAACGTGCTACATGTGACGCAGCCCACGCTCTCGCGCCAGATAGCCGATTTGGAACGCGAGCTGGGCGTGGAGCTGTTCGAGCGCACCATTCGATCGTGTGTGCTCACGAGCGATGGCATGCGCTTGCGCCAGCGCGCCGAGGAGATTGTCTTGCTGGTGGAACAGACCGAGCTAGAGTTGGCGGATCGGGAGCTCGGCATTGCAGGCGTTATCCGCATTGGAGCCGGCGAAACCAAATCGATGCGGCTGGTGCTCGATACTTTTGCTGAGCTGCATCGGAGTCATCCCGGAGTGACGATTGAGCTCTATACCGGCAATGCCGATGCGGTGGAGGAGCGCTTGGAGCGTGGCTTGCTCGACTTTGCCCTGCTGTTGGAGCCCGTTAACGTCGAGAAATACGAGTGGATCCGTATGCCTGAGGCTGACCGGGCCGGCGCCGTTGTCGCCGCGAGCGGTCCATGGGGTGGCCTGGACGTGTTAACGCCTGCGGACGTGGCGAAGATGCCGCTGCTGGTGAGTTCGCCTACCTCGAATCGAGCGTTCGATCTCGAAGTGTGGTCGGGCGGCGTCTTCAGCTTCGATGACCTCAACGTCGTGGGGCATTTCGATCTGATCGGCAACGCGTCGCACCTGGTGCGTTCGGGTACCGCGTGTGCGCTTGGCATTGGAAGCCTGCTGCAGATAGATGAAAGCAGCGACCTGCGTTTTATCCCGTTTGAGCCGCCGCTCACCATTGCATCGTATCTGGTGTGGAAAAAATATCGCCTGCGTTCTCGCGCCTGCGAAGAGTTTCTGAACCGTTTGAATAGGATGTGACAAGGGGGCAGTCCCTTTGCCGCATTGATCTGAGAGTGGATGTTGATGTATTTATCGCTGGCCCCTATGGAGGGGATTACCGGGCATGTGTTCCGTCGCGTGCATGCGGAGTGCTTCGGTGCGCTTGATTGCTATTACACGCCGTTTTTGCCGCCGCCGCGGGTGGGAAACCGCTTTGGCGGCAAGGCGTTTAAGGAGATCGATCCTGCCAATAACCAGGGGCTCAACGTAGTGCCTCAGCTGATGTCTAAGAACGCGGACGAGTTTGTGTGGGCGGCACAGGTGCTCGCTGACATGGGCTACCGCGAGGTCAATCTCAACCTTGGCTGCCCCTCGGGTACAGTTGTTGCCAAGGGCAAGGGCTCGGGTTTCTTGCGCAATCTCGACGAGCTCGAGGCGTTCTTAAGCGATGTGTGCGAGCGGTCGCCGTTGCCGGTGTCGGTAAAGACCAGGCTGGGGCTGGAGAATGACGACGAATACGAGCGCGTGCTCGATCTGTATTGCCGCATGCCGTTGGCAGAACTAATCGTGCATCCGCGCGTACAAAAGGACCGCTATACGGGCTCGCCGCGCAAAGAGTTTTATGGCGAGACGCTGGAGCGGGCGCCGTTTCCCGTGGCCTACAACGGCGACATCTTTGATCTTGAGGAGATGGATGCGCTGGTGGAGGCCTATCCCGGAACGCGTCACGTAATGTTGGGGCGCGGCTTGCTTGCGAACCCCGCGCTGGCTCGCATGGTTAAGGGCGGCCCTACTGCCACGGCTGCTGAGCTGCAGCGTTTCCACGACACGCTGTTTGCGGCATATGCGGAAGAGATTGGCGGCAATGCGGTCTTTCGCATGAAGGAGTGGTGGTTCTACGCCAAATGCGCCTTCGCCGATCCCGCTAACGTTCACAAGATCGTGCGCAAGACCAAAAAGGTCGACGAATACCGCGCCGCCGTCGAGCGCGTCTTTCGCGAACAGCCACTTGCGCCCATAGCCCGCTTTCACGGCTAGTTAGTCGTTGGGGACGTTCTTTAACGACTACTCATTTAAGTGCGTCCCCAACGACTATGTTGCAAAAGCTGTACGTCAGCACCCAAAGATGTCGAAAAATGTCGACTTTGGATGCTGACATACACGTTTGGGTTCGGCGGGGGACTAGGCAATCCTTGCGTCAAGGGTAATGAGCTCCCTGAGCCGCTCTGTGCGTGTCTGCCCATGACGCTTTGCCTTTGCGTCAAACGCCTCAAGAACCGATTCACCCACACGTGCCGATAAAACAACGCTTGGCTCATCAGAGATCGACGGCCTTCCCAGCTTGATGGTGCGACCCTTCGGCCACTCATCTTTTTCGTATGCCTCCGCGGCCTTTTCCAACTCTCCGGGGGCAAATCCGATCATCTTTTCGAGTTGCTTAGCGTCCATAGCGCCTCCTATCGATCGGCATAATGTCGAGCACAGGTCAACGGATACTCTTTTTGTATACAGTTTTGTAGACAAAAATACAAACAGTTTATCAGGCTAATTTGCTTGTTTTGACCCGCGTGTTCGATAGGAAATGAGCATTGACGGCTTCGATACTCCTTTGCTTTTCAGCCTGGAATTTGGATGCTCATTGAACTTCCGGAGGGGAGTGCTTTATTAAGCTATCGAGATTCTGGGCAGGAGCTCTCACCGGTCTTCGATAGTGGGACCAGCTTAATTCGCGACACAGTGTGTCGCGAATTGGAGTAGTCGCTGAGTGTTCTTTAACAACTAATCATTCAAGAAGAGAGCGTCTAAGTGCCGGAATTGCTATTTTGAGTCGTCCCTAACGACTATTCTGGAGGGCAGTGTGCAAAAAAGGCAAATATGAGTACTGTTGCCATTGTGGTTGCATTTATCTTCTTCAAAAAAAGGTCCCTGATGAGATTTAATACCATTAGGCTTCTCTTTTATTGAACATATGGGGAGAAATAACGCCGTCTGCGGACGCTTGGGGCGTTGAATGATCCCTGAAATGATTAAAATCGCTGTTACTAAACAAGTAGCAGTACTCATATTTGCCTTTTTTTGACCACAGCCCTCTCGGAAACCTTTCCAGAGGCGTCAAACAGCCATAATCCAAAGGTCGCCTCAAACAATTAGCCGGCTAAGAGCGTCCATGACTACCCAAAAGCTGTACACCAGCATCCAAAGATGTCGAAAAATGTCGACTTTGGATGCTGGTGTACATGTTTGGGCCGTATGGGCTGGGTCCCTGGACGGACAGAGTGTGCGCACTAGAGCAGATTCTCCTGCACCCATGCGATGATGTCGCTTGACTCGTAGAGCGGCTTGCCGTCGATGAACAAGCAGGGAACCTGGCGTTTTCCGCCGACGGCGATGAGTGTCTGCTCGGCTTCGGTATCGGTCGAGATATTGCGTTCGGGAATGGTCACGCTGCTATCGGCCAAAAAGCGCTTGACCTTTATGCAATACGGACAGCCGGTCATAACGTAGAGCACGAGCTCGTGATCAGTAGCCATGGGTCTCCAATCGGTTGAGGTTTCGATTGAAATACCCAAAGCCGCTGCGGTCTATGCGTGAGCCGACGACGACTCGATTGCCTGGACCAGAAAAGCCGTGGCTCCGGTGCCGCAGGGCTTGTCATAGTAGTCGATAAAGCGCTGATCGGCAAGATAGCCGTGGGCGAGGCCTAGGTATGCTTCGTCTTGAGGTTCGTGCCCCCAGTTAAGGCCAATCCATCGACGGTGCATTGCGACAAGCTTGCGGGCTTCGTTGCTCTTTGGGTCGCCGTCGCCCATGGCAATCGAGAGTTGACCCAGAATAGCGCGTTCAAGTTCCTTCATGTCGTTCCATGTCTCGGGGTCCATGTCCAGCAGTGCTTCGTTTGCTGCGTCGATCGCCTCGTCGCCGTAGCGCTTCCGGGCTTCGTCGCCGTAGCGCTCCTCGTTTTCCTGCACGGTACGCCAGCGCTCCAGTTGCGGCAGGACGGCGCCCATGAGCGAGACGGCTTCGTCGAGCGACATGCCGGTGTTTTGCGCCAGCCGTGGGGCACAGTCCTCGATCATCGCCTCCATCGTGGTCTCGTAGGTGTACTTGCCGTGGTCGTAGCACCACTTGCAGTAATGGTCGGTCGCGGTGCCCGCAGCATCGGTGCCGCAGTCGTCGGGCGTGAGTATCATGCCGCAGCTCTGGCAATAGTGCTCAGGCATTTCGAGCAGGTGGGACAGCGGTTCTCCGGTTACGGCTGCAATGAGCTTCATCATGTCGATGCCCGGGGTGACCTCGCCGCGTTCCCAACGGCTGATGGCCTGGCGTGTGACGAAGAGCTTGGCGGCGAGCTGCTCCTGGGTAAGGTGATGGGCGCGACGGACGGCGATGAGCTTTTCTGCAAAGGCCATAGCGGCTCCTTTCTGCTGGTTGATGGCTTAAGCATACGCGGCAGCAGGTGCCCTTCCAAGCAACCGTTGGTTGCACGACGGGGGACCGCGGCGAAGAATTGCGCGCAACGTCCCACACCTCCATGCCGTACAATGACCGACATGGAACCTATCGCACACATACATACCGACCTGCCGCAGAAGTTCGGCATCCCGCGCAACAGCTTTTTGGCGCCTCACCTGCAGGGACGCATCGTTTTTGAGCCGGAATTTGCCTCCAACGCAGCGGTTGAGGGTCTGGACTCCTTCTCTCACCTATGGCTGCTCTGGCGCTTCGAAAACGGCACGCCCGGCGGCACGGCTAAGGATATTGCCGCCGATGCCAAAACGCAGGACAGGTCCGGCACCAACGCAAAATGGTCGAAAACCGTGCGTCCGCCGCGTCTGGGCGGAGCCGAGCGTGTGGGCGTGTTTGCCACGCGCAGTCCGTTTCGCCCTAATCCCATTGGGCTCACCTGCGTCAAGCTCGACCGCGTGGAGCTTACCGACGATGGTCCCATCATCCATGTGTTGGGGGCCGACCTGCGCGACGGCACGCCCATCTACGACATTAAGCCCTACATTCCGTTTGCGGACTGCCACCCGGATGCAACGGGCGGCTGGATTGAGGATGCTCCGTGGCAAGAGCTCGATGTTGAGTTTCCGCAGGCGCTGCAGGATATGGTCTCGCCCGCAAAGCTCCCCGGCTTGGTCGAGGTCCTTCGCCAAGACCCGCGCCGCGCAGGCAGCAAGTACGAGCCAAACCGCGTCTATCACCTGGCCTTTGCCGGGCTCGACATATCTTTTACGGTCGATAAAACCCAGCTAACCGTGGTCGCCGTCAACGACGCGCAAGACTAGCCAGCCATTCGTCTGCACCCGTCAAATTAAGCGCCAAACCCCATGCCAAAATCGCCCGTGCTGGTGGACAATAACGCCTACCAAAACAATCACTTTGCACGGGAGTTCAGCATGAAATACGACTTTAGCTCGCTTATCGACCGCCACGGCATGGACTCCATCGCCGTTGACTCTTGGGGTGAGATCCCCGGTATGGCTCCGAACGCACCCGACGAGGGCTTCGACCGCATTCCCATGTGGGTGGCCGACATGAATTTTGCCACGGTGCCCACGGTCCAGGAGTACATCATTCAGCGCGCCCAGCACCCCATGTTTGGCTATTTCAATCCGCGCCCCGAGTACTTTGACCGCATCATCGAATGGCAGAGTCGCCGCAATGGCGTCGAGGGCCTGCGCCCTGAACATATCGGCTACGAAAACGGCGTGCTGGGCGGTGCCGTGTCGACGCTGCGTGCGTATGTTCAGCCGGGCGATGCGGTGCTGGTCCACAGCCCCACCTACATCGGCTTTACCAAGTCCATCGAGGCCGCGGGCTATCGCATTGTCCACAGCCCGCTTAAACTCGACGACCAGGGCGTGTGGCGCATGGACTTTGAGGACATGGAGTGCAAGCTCGTCCAAGACCACATCCATGCTGCGGTGTTCTGCTCGCCGCACAATCCCTGCGGGCGCGTATGGGAGCGCGACGAAATCGAGCGCGCCATGGACATCTATCGCCAGCACGATTGCTGTCTCTTATACACATCTCCGAGCCCACGAGACGTAGAGGAATCTCG
>URWM01000068.1 GCA_900551655.1 uncultured Collinsella sp. | reverse complement strand
AAGCCTTCGTCGGCAGCGTCAGATGTGTATAAGAGACAGTCTTTGAATAGCGGTAACTATTCCGCTCGGCCTCAACAGCTTTCGAGCGAAACGTTTGATGCCGACGCGTTCACATCGCTTGACTTGGACGTGACGTCGGGGACGGTCGAGGTTAAACGTGTCTCTGGCGGACCGGTACGTGTCATCGAAAGCGGGCATGTTGCAAAGGGGGCGTCTGCTTCCGATGCCGCCACTCAGGATCTGGCCAAGATTGAGGGCTCTACACTCAAGATTAGCCAGTTCGACTGCGATGACGAGCGCGCCCTTGATCGTAAGGTCACCATTGAACTGCCGCGTGAACTTGCCGATAACATGATGGGCATTACGACAAACGTGGGGTCGGGAGACCTGACGGTCGCGGACATTGCGTGTCACGATCTGGATGTAACGCTGGACTCGGGAGACGTTGAGTTTGCGGGCACCGTGACCGACACCCTGAATGCCAAGGTCGGTTCGGGCGATGTGGAGATGACGGTTCCGAACTCGACGGGCTTTAAGGCGAGCCTTACCCTGGGTAGCGGCGACTTCGAGAGCGATTTCCTTCCGCTTGGCTACGACGGCGAGACCATTTTGAATCTTGAATTCGATAACGGCGATAAGTCTGCCACGTATCGTTTTAAGGTCGGTTCGGGCGACATGTCGTTTGATCCGGAGTGACAGACGGCTATCGAAGACTTATAAACCATAGCCGCGCTCTTTGATGGAGGCGCCGGGGCCGTGGTCGGCTCCGGCGCCTTTGCCTTTACAATGGGGACATGGAACAGATTATCTTGAACATACTCGAGGCTCTGCGTCGCGGCGAGACTGTGGACGACAAAGCGCTCGTCAAACTGATACATGCCGAGGCGCGCCGTGAGGGTGCCGACAAACGCGATTTGGCCAAGCGCCGTCTGCTGCCGTTCTACCAGCGGGTAAAACGTGAGGAGCCGGCTCGTTGGGCAGGGTGGAATGTCGATGCCGAGCTGGAACGTCGACTGCTGCAGGTGCTGCGTATGAAGCCTCGTCGCACGGCCTCGGGCGTGGCGACCATTACTGTCATCACCAAGCCCTGGCCGTGCTCGGGCGATTGCCTGTTTTGCCCCAACGATCTGCGCATGCCTAAAAGCTATCTGCATGCCGAGCCGGCGTGCGCCCGTGCGGAGCAAAACTGCTTCGACCCGTATCTGCAGGTGAGCGCTCGTCTGACCGCGCTTTCGCAGATGGGGCATGCGACCGACAAGATAGAGCTCATCGTGCTCGGTGGCACCTGGAGCGACTATCCGCAAGGGTATCAAACGTGGTTTATGTCGGAGCTTTTCCGTGCGCTCAATGACGATGCCGTCGCCGGCGTGGCGGCAAACCCCATGTTGGCGCGTCCGGGCATCAGCCGTGCCGAGGCAGGGCGCCTACTCGATGACGCTCCCGCCGATGCCCTGCCGCCGGTGGTGGCGGAGCGTCGCGAACGCTATCGGGCCGTCGGTATTGCGACCGACGAGGCCGAGCTTGCGAGCGGTGTTACCGACGAGCAGGGGCGTGTGGATGCTGCCGTGGGCGGCTATAACCGCGCGGTGCGTCGTCTGTACGGCCCCGGCACGCCGTGGGGCCAGGTCGCCGAGTGGCAGACCGCCACGATGGAGGAGCTTGAGCGTCAGCAGCGCATCAACGAGACGGCGAAGCATCGCGTGGTGGGGCTCGTTATCGAGACGCGCCCCGATGCCGTGACGCCGCAGGCCCTCACGCTCATCCGCCGCCTGGGCTGCACCAAGATCCAGATGGGTATTCAGAGTCTCGACCAACATTTGCTCGATATCAACGAGCGTCGCATTTCGGTGGCGCAGATCGAGCGGGCGTTTTCGCTTGCGCGCTTGTTTGGCTTTAAAATCCACGCGCACTTTATGCTCAACTTGTTGGGCGCTACGCCCGAGGGGGACAAGCGCGACTACGAGCGCTTTATGACCGAGGGCGCTTTTATGCCCGACGAGGTCAAGGTCTACCCGTGCGCGCTCATCGAGGGCTCGCATCTGGTGGGCTGCTACGAGCGTGGCGAGTGGTGCCCCTATACCGAGGAAGAGCTGCTCGATGTGCTGGCCGACGACATCGTGGTGACGCCGGCGTTCTGTCGCATCAGTCGCATGATCCGTGACTTTAGCTCCGACGACATCATGGTGGGCAACAAGAAGCCCAACCTGCGTCAGCTCGTTGAGAACCGCTTGGCGGCTCGTGGAGAAGGCGCGACGGTGCGCGAGATTCGCTATCGCGAGATCAGCACGGCGGGTGCCGACTTGGATGAGCTGACCCTTGACGAGGAAGTAGCGTACGAGACGCCGGTGACGCGCGAGCGCTTTTTGCAGTGGGTGACGCTCGAAGGCAAGATCGCCGGCTTTTTGCGCCTGTCGTTGCCCGATCGTGCGTTTGTTACCGCGCACGCAGACGAGTTGCCGACGACACCGGACGAGGCAATGATTCGCGAGGTGCACGTGTATGGCATGGCGGCACGTGTGGGCGATCAGGGTCAGGCGGCTCAGCATCATGGGCTGGGGCGGTCGCTGGTGGAGCGCGCATGCGAGATTGCCCGGGATGCGGGTTATGCGCGTATCAACGTGATTAGCGCGATCGGTACGCGCGAGTACTATCGCCATTTGGGTTTTTACGATCATGGACTCTATCTGCAAAAGGAGCTGTAAATGAACAAGCCGAGTGTTTCTACTGGCGTCGTTGCCGGCGTTGCTCTGGGAGCCGTGGCGCTTGGTGCAGCCGCCGTTGCTGTTCGTGCTGCCTGTCTGCAGGTTGCGCGAACCCGCAATGGGTTGGCGCGTGTGAAACGCGTGCACGATGAGGACGGCGACGAGGTTCGCGTGTTGGTGCAAGGCGGCGTCTACCAAAGCGCAAGTTACGTTGGCGAGCGTTGGGCGGAGCCCGTCTTTGCGTACTATCGTGCGTTTGACGATGCGTTTGAGGCCGAGGATGCAATGCGTGACGCTTATGGTCACGGTATCGACCGTGTGCTTATGCTGGGCGGCGGCGGGTTTGCCTATCCCAAGTTTGCGCTGATGTCGCACGAGAGCTTGCGCATGGATGTCATTGAGTACGATGCCGAGATTACGCGCCTGGCGCGCCGTTGGTTCTACCTGGACGAGCTGGAACGCACGGTGGGCGATCGCTTGCGGGTGATTACCGCCGAGGCTCGCTCGTATCTGGGTGTGACGAGCGTGGGCCATCGTCGCTACGACGTGGTCGTGAGCGACTGCTTTGGCGGTGCCGAGCCCGTGCGCGAGCTGGCGACCGTTGAGGCGCTGCGTCTGGCGCGGGGCAGCCTGAACCCCGGGGGTATCTACGTGGCCAATATCGTGAGCGCAAACGAGGGGAGCGATGTGACGTTCCTTCGCGACTGCGCTGCCACGGCACTCGAGGTATTCGCCCATGCCTGGGTGGTCCCATGTGGCGATGCGGAGTTCGGCGGCGAGGAAAACTACCTGCTCATCGCCAGCGACGGCGACTACGCCTTTGCCGAAGCCGTGCCCTTCGACACCGACTTCCTCGGCACCGTCCTTCACGACAAGTAAGTCTCCCCGTCCCAAAAAAAGACTGGTCCTAGGCGTGGTCGCGCCAGCTGCGGACACGCTGCTTCATGCCCTCTATGTCGAGCACGCCTTCGGCAAAGCCCTTGCGCACGAGCTCTTCGGGAACAAACTCGTCGTAGCGGTCAAAGTAAGGCACCTCGCCAGGATAGACGAGCTCGATGGGATCGAAGTCCTTCTCGGCCTCGGCGGCGAGCACCTCAAAGAACGTCTCCTCGTCGGCCTTCATCTTAAACTGCATAAAGTACGGGCGTGATGGGTCGAGTCCGCGAAGGCCAAGCTCCGCGGCACATTTAATCTTGAGCATGCGCTCGAGCGCCAAAAAGGCGTAGCTGCCCAGCCAGGGGAAGAGCACCCAGGTATCGCCGCCCAGGTTGATGAGCGGCTTGGTTCCCGCACCCGAAATCTCGGCCGTATGACGAGCCTGTGCTAAGCGGGCCCGTGCGTTACCCATAAGGTACGGATATGCCGCGTGCTCGTTGAGCGCCTTGCGCATGCGCTCGAGTACGTGTGTATTGATGTCGCCGGGGCAGTCGCCAAAGTAGGCCGGCACCCGGCCCTTGACCTGCGTGGCAAAGACGGTGTGGCGCCTCCAGTCCACTTCCTCGACAATCCAGCAGTGCCCGGCTATGGCGATGCGCTCACCGGGCGGTGGGGGATTGACGATCGTGCCCAACTCGGCCGACTCGCTGCGAACGGTGAACTCCTCGTTTTCCTGGAACACGGCGTAGAACTTAAAGTTGTTAATGATGCGCTCGCCCGCGAGACCCACGATGAGTCCGCCGCCCTCGGTGACCTGGATGTGGTCGATCTTGATGAGGTGACGCAGCAGTACGCGATAGTCATCGGCCGAGACGCGGTGGAAATAACTAAGCGTGAGCACGCGTTGGGCAAGTTCGGCCGGTGTGAGCTCTCCGGTGCTGGCGAGGGTCGACATGGTCTGGTGATAGAGCAGACTGTAGGGGAGTCGATCGAGCTCGGGCGGCTCGACCCACTTTTCTTCGCGATAGAGTTGTACGAGCGCGATGCCCTGCAGGAGCTTCCATGGAATGGTCTCGGGCATCATCGTGCGCGGCTCGGGCTCTTCCTCGCGCATGACGAACCACATCTCGGGTGGAAGATCGCGGCGTCCCGTGCGGCCCATTCGCTGCAAAAAGGAGCTGACGGTAAATGGCGCATCGATCTGAAACGCACGCTCCAGACGGCCGATATCGATACCGAGTTCCAGCGTAGAGGTGGTGACGGTTGTCTGTGCCTGCTCCTCATCGCGCATAAGCTCTTCTGCCGTCTCGCGCAACGATGCCGAAAGATTGCCGTGGTGGATGAGAAAGCGGTCGGGCTCGTGTCGGCTCTCGCAGTAGCTGCGCAGCATGGAGCATACGGCCTCTGCCTCTTCGCGCGAGTTGGCAAAGACCAGGCACTTGCGGCCGCGGGTGTGTTCGAAGATGTAGCCCATGCCGGGGTCGGCGTTGTCGGGTGCGGTGTCGGTGGGGTTGAGCAGTGCCTGCTCGGTCGCTCGTGGGATGTCGACTTCGCCCTCGGGGGCCGAGGAAGTGCGACGGTCTTTGGGAGCGGCCTTGCCCCGTGCCTGCTCGCGACGTTGGCGGCGTTCCTCTTGTGTAAGCTGTCCGCTGTGGCGCATGTCTTGTCCGGATGCGGGCAGTGCCGCGGGTGCCGCTGCCTCAATGCGCTCGCACGCAAGCACTTCGGCCTCTTGAGGACCCATGCTCTCGAATCCCCGCTGCTGAGCCTGGGGACCCGAGTTGTAGAAGTGCTCCATGGAGATGCGCCACACGCGGCGCGGTTCTTCAAAGCGGGGGATAACGCAGTTGCGCCCCGTTCCCTGCGAGAGGAAGGCGCCCGTGCGCTCGGGGTCGCCGATGGTGGCCGAAAGGCCAATGCGTCGAGGTTGCACGCCGGCCATGCGCGAGAGGCGCTCGATAAGGCAGAGCGTCTGCCCGCCACGGTCGCCGCGCATGAGCGAGTGGACCTCGTCGATGACCACATAGCGCAGGTCGCAAAACATGCGCGGGATCGCCATGTGCTTATGGATCAGGAGCGCCTCGAGTGACTCGGGTGTAATCTGCAAGATGCCGCTCGGTCTTTTGATGAGCTTAGCCTTGTGCGACTGCGAGACATCGCCATGCCAGTGCCAGACAGGGATATCGGCCTCTTCGCAGAGGTCGTTGAGGCGGACGAACTGATCATTGATGAGCGCTTTGAGGGGGCCGATGTAGAGGGCGCCCACGCTCGCGGGCGGGCTCTCCCAAAACTCGGTCAGGATGGGAAAGAAGGCTGCCTCGGTTTTGCCAGATGCCGTGGATGCCGTCAGGAGCACATTGTCCTGCGTGTTGAAGATGGCATCTGCCGCCGCAACCTGAATGGAGCGCAGGCTCTCCCAATCGTGGGAGTAGATGAAGTCTTGGATAAACGGGGCGTAGCGGTCAAAGGCGTTCACGGGGCCTCCTCTCGAAAACGAATCTCTCAACGCGGCTGGCAACGGCTTGCTGCATTACTGCTTCAACGTTTGCTCAGATAAAACCTGCCAAAATAAACCTGTCCCTTTTTGGCAGGTTAGATGGTGAATTCGGCGAAGTTGCGGTCGTCGTCTGCGGTGCCGGTGTCGTCTGTTGCGGCTGCCGGCGCCAGCGCGTCGCCGCCGACGCTTTGCAGCAACTCGGCCACGTTGGCATCGGGGTTTTGACACAGGATATCGAGCAGCTCGATAAAGTCGCGGATGACCTCGCGGGGCGTCAGATGCGTGTCGGCCCCCACGCGGCCAAACTCAATCTTGAGGAAGTCCACCAAGTCGTTCTCGGTAAGCGTGGGCGTCCAGCCAAAGTAGCCGGCATGGATCTGCATGAGCTTTTCGATGAGCACCAGCAGCTCCTCGTAGGTGAGCGGCTGCAGGCGGATGATGGGCGCGAGCGTGTCTTTGAGGTCATCGCGCGCAAAGCGGCCCTGGGCGAGTCGGCTCCGAAGGGCCTCGTAGGAAAAGACGCCGCGGCGGCGGTCCTCGATAGAGGTCGGCGTGCCGCCCATGATCACGCCCAGGTACTGCGCTTTGCCTTGGAGCGTGTCGTTGTACATGGTCAGGATCTTCTCGTAGTTATATTGGCGCGTAATCGCGTTGGGAATCTTGTACAGATTCACGAGCTCGTCGATGAGCACCAGCATGCCCTTGTAGCCGCTGCAGACCAAAAAGCGCGCAATGAGCTTAACGTAGTCGTACCAGTCGTCATCGCTGATGATGGTCGAGGAGCCCAGCTCGGCGCGTGCCTCACTCTTGGTGCGGTACTCGCCGCGAATCCATTTGGTCACGCGGCTCATAGCTTCTTCGTCGCCCTCGGATACGGCCGCGCGGTAGCGGCGGAGCATGCGGGCGAAGTCGAAGCCGTGGACCATTTCCTCGAGCGGGGCCAGTTGGGCATTGACGGCAGACTCATCGGCATCGGCACACGAGGCGACCCAGCGATCGAGGATTAGGTTGAGCGCACCGCCCTCGGGGCGCGTTTTAGTCGATATGTTGCGGATGAGCTCACGGTAGGTGGCAAGGCCCTGTCCCTGGCCGCCCTGTAGGCGGCGCTCGGGCGACAGGTCGGCATCGGCGACGACGAATCCCTCGCCCATGGCGTGCGTGCGGATGGTCTGGAGCAAAAAGCTCTTGCCGGCTCCGTAGCGACCGACCAGAAAGCGGAAGCTCGCGCCGCCGTCGGCGATGAGACTCAGGTCGGTGAGCAGGGCGCGGATTTCGACCTCGCGCCCTACGGTGATGTAGGGAAGGCCGATGCGCGGGACCACGCCGCCCTTGAGCGAGTTGAGAATGACGGCGGCGACGCGCTTGGGCACACGGGGTGCTGCGGATGCGGTATCACTCATAGTCTAGGTATCCTCTCACGTCTGCTTCGTAGTCCTCGATAATTTGCGGTCCTGCCGCGCCAAATTCAATTACGGTGTCACCCACCAGGTCAAAGAGCGCCTCGTTGATGCTATCGACGAGCATGTCCTCGCTCTGCTCCGACCTCTCCCTGTCTCTTATACACATCTGACGCTGCCGACGAAGGCTTAGGTG
>URWM01000067.1 GCA_900551655.1 uncultured Collinsella sp. | reverse complement strand
ATTCCTCTACGTCTCGTGGGCTCGGAGATGTGTATAAGAGACAGATCTTGGAGATGCCCAGGGAGATGGCCTTCTTGATCTGATCCTCGGGGATGCCGGTGCCACCGTGCAGAACGAGGGGCAGGTCGCCGGTCTGAGCCTTGATCTCGCCCAGACGCTCGAAGGAAAGGCCAGCCCAGTCGGCGGGATACACGCCGTGGATGTTGCCGATGCCGCAGGCGAGGAAGTCGACGCCCAGGTCAGCAATCTGCTTGCACTCAGCGGGGTCAGCGAGCTCGCCGTTGGAGGTCACGCCGTCCTCGGTGCCGCCGATGCCGCCGACCTCGGCCTCGATGGACATGCCCTTGGAGTGGGCAAGCTCAACGAGCTCCTTGGTGCGGTCGAGGTTAAGCTGGAAGGTCTCCTCGTGAGAGCCGTCATACATGATGGACGTGAAGCCGGCCTCGATGCACTTGAAGCAGTCCTCGTAAGAACCGTGATCGAGGTGAAGGGCGACGGGAACGGTAACGCCCGTGGCCTCGACGGCAGCCTTGACCATGTCGGCGCAGACCTTGAAACCGCCCATCCACTTAGCGGCACCAGCGGTGCACTGAAGGATCAGCGGAGACTTGGCCTCCTCGGCGGCCTGGAGAATAGCCAGGGTCCACTCGAGGTTGTTGGTGTTGAAGGCACCGAGAGCGTACTTGCCGGCCTCGGCCTTCTTGAGCATGTCTGCTGCGTTGACGAGCATAAAAGAAACCTCCTGTAAGGTTGCTCCGATAACGCCTGAGATTTTACCACGGCGCACCCAAGCATAAACGTTCGTTTGTTCACGAATATCGTCCAAACAGACTTTTTTGACCGTTTGCCCTACGAAATTGACCCGTTGGGGAAAAATAGCTTGACGTTTGGACGCTCCTCGTGCTTTAGAAGCTGACTATAAAGCTACACCTGCATGAAAGGGTTCTGCATGAGTTCGCGTGCCATGGTAGTCGAATCGCCATGGCCGGTTAGGCAAACGGTATCGGGCGGGAGAAGCCGGGCGAGCTTGGAGAGCGAGCGCAGAATCGCCGCCTCGTCGCCACCGGCAAGATCGGTGCGGCCGTGGCTGCCCGGGAACAGGGTGTCGCCAACAAAGGCGATGCTTCCCTGCTCGGTGGCGGCGAACAAGACGATCCCGCCCGGCGTATGCCCTGGTGTCTCGATCACCTGCAGGCAGATATCGCCCACCTCGATAGCATCGCCCTCGGCGAGCAGGCACGTCGGCTCCCCGGGGTCGGGCGTCTCAATGCCCCACATAGCTCGCTGTTCCTTGATGTTCGTATGCGGCACCGCCGCATCCTTAGCACACAGCTCATACTGGCAGCCCTCGCCAACGGTGGTTCGCACGCCGGCAACACCACCAACATGATCGGCATGGCCATGAGTGCATACGGCGCCAAGCACGCGTACGCCGGGATGTTCGGCTCGAATATGCTCCACCAGGCGCTCGCCTTCCCACGCAGGGTCGATAATCACGCACTCATTGCCCGAAATAAGAGCATAGCTATTGGTCTGAATGGGACCGTTTACGAGCGTCTCGATCTCGACCGACCCCTTGGGAGTTAAATCCAAGGACATAGCACTCATGTCCCTCTCCTCTCTATAGAACTCGAGGCATCAAACGATGCCTCGAGTGTAGCGAATATTGATAATGTGGCACGTTCGTCGCGACTAAACGCGGCGCTTAAGCTGGGCTCCACCCTCGCCGGGCATCAGGCGGCGTGCGTCGTAGACCGAGTCAACGCTGCTGATAGAGGCCAGCAGCGGATCCAGACCACTCGCGTCCGAGATCTCGACCATAAAGCGCAGGGTTGCAATACCCTCGCGGTTGGTCGACGTGGCGGCAGAAAGGATATTGCCGCCCGCATCGCCAATGGCAATGGTGACATCCTTGAGCAGGCCCATGCGGTCCAGGCACTCGACCACGATCTCGACCTGGAAGAGGGTATCGGCTGCGCCGTCCCACTCCACTTCGATCATGCGCTCGGGATGCTCCATAAGACCCTTGACGTTGGGGCAGTTGGCGCGATGCACCGAGACGCCACGACCGCGCGTGATGAAGCCGACGATATCATCGCCCGTCACCGGATTGCAGCAATGCGCCAGACGGACCAGCAGGCCGCTGTTGCTCTCGCCCTTGACGATAATGCCGTTGCTGGCGCTCTTGCCGCGCTTTTGCGGCTTTCGGTTGGAGCCTCGGGCCGGCTGTTTCACGACCTCGGCGATAGCCTCGGCCTTGGTGAGCTGTTCCTCGGGCTTGGGGTCCAAGATTTGCTCGACCTTATTGCCCACAGCGCGCGGGGCGACCTTGCCCGCGCCAACGGCTGCAAAAAGGTCCTCGAGCTGCTTGAAGTTAAACTGCTCCGCCACGGCGTTGAGCGCACGCGTGGATCGCGGCGTAGAGATGCCATACCCGCGCTTGCGCAGGTCCTTAGCCAGTATATCGCGGCCGGCAGCAGCGTCGTCGTCCTTGGTCGCGGCGGCAAAATAGCGGCGGATCTTTGACTTGGCGGAAGGCGTCTTAACGATCTTGAGCCAATCACGCGACGGCTTGGAACTCTTGTTGGTCAGGATTTCAACGCGGTCGCCCGTCTTGATCTCGTGCGTGAGCGGGGCCACCGCACCGTTGATCTTAGCGCCGACGCAATGGTTGCCCACCTCGGTGTGAACGGCGTAGGCAAAGTCGAGCGGTGTAGAGCCGGCACGAAGCGCCATGACCTCGCCCTTGGGCGTAAAGACAAAGATCTCCTGGTCGAACAGATCGACCTTCAGCGAGTGCAGGTATTCCTTGGCGTCGGTGATCTCGTCAGACGCCGCCCAGTCGAGTGAGTGCTTGAGCCAGTTGATCTGGTCGTCCAGACGCTGCGCATCGTTAGTCTTGGAGGCAGACGATCCGCCCGACTTCTTATACAGCCAGTGGGCAGCGATGCCATACTCGGCCTGCTCGTGCATTTCGTAGGTTCGAATCTGAATCTCGAGCGGACGGGCCGTGGGGCCGATAACCGTCGTATGGAGCGACTGATAGTTATTGACCTTGGGCATGGCGATATAGTCTTTAAAGCGACCGGGCATGGGGTGCCACAGTGTATGCACCGCGCCGAGTGTGGAGTAGCAATCGCGCACCGAATGCGTGATGACGCGCAGTGCCACCAGGTCGTAGATCTCGGAGAATTCCTTGCCCTTGCGCTTCATCTTTTGGTAGATGGACCAATAGTGCTTGGAACGACCGTTGATCTGAAAGCCCTCAAGACCAATGCGATTGAGCTCATCGGTGAGCGTCTTGATGGTCTCGGCCAGATAACGCTCGCGAACCTCGCGCGACTCAGCCACCATGCGAGCGATGCGCTGGTAGGCATCGGGCTCAAGGTAGAAGAAGGACAGGTCCTCGAGCTCCCACTTAATAGAGCTCATGCCCAAACGGTCGGCCAGGGGCGCATACACGTCCATGGTCTCGCGAGCCTTAAACAGGCGACGGTCCTCACGCAGGGCTGCAAGGGTGCGCATGTTGTGCAGACGGTCGGCAAGTTTGACGATGATAACGCGGATGTCCTTGGACATGGCGAGAAACATCTTGCGCAGCGTGAGGGCCTGCTTCTCGTCCATGCTGTCAACTTCGATGTTGGTGAGCTTGGTCACGCCATCGACGAGCTCGGCCACCGTATCGCCAAACAGGCCGGAAACATCGGCAAGCGAGGTCTCGGTGTCCTCGACGGTATCGTGCAGCAGCGCGGCGCACACCACATCGCAGTCCATCTTGAGATCGGCCAAAATGATGGCAACCTCGACAGGATGGTTAATGTACATCTCGCCCGAGCGGCGCTTTTGGTTGCAGTGCTTCTCGGCGGCAAAGCAGTAGGCCTGCTCCACCTTAGAGAAGTCGTCCTCATTCATATATTTGAGGCACAGGCGCTCCAGCTTGTCGTAGCTGTCCGCCATAATCTCGGGCGGCAGCTCATCGGCATGCTTATAGTGCTCCATCTCCGAGAACGGCTGGAGGGTGGAATCATGGGCGGTACGGGCTGCGGCATCCATCGAGGTCCCCTTCCCCTAGGCCCGCGGTACGATCGGGCGGTTAACTTTGGCTAGCATATCAGAAGCGCACGAATCGAGTGCCCAGCTCCGAAAAGCCGTGAACTCCATGCGCGAGCGCAAGCCCTCCAAATAGCGAATTGACCTGCTTAATTGCACGCGACCGGGGTTTTCCGCCATCGCGATGCGACGCGTATCGTCAAACCCCGAAACGCGGCAGAAACCGAGTTCTTCGAAGATTCCCAGGCCGCTTTCCACCGAGCGCTCGTCGACCGGCGTGCGGGCATCGATGGCAAGACACATCTGCGCAATGTCGATATCGCTCGCGCAGAATGAATCGTCCCCCGTCTTGCCACGGTTGGAGCGCCACATGGTCTGCAGCGCTCGATAGAGAGTGACAAGCTCATCGCGCTCGGGCGCGTAACAATCGAGCAGGCGCTCATTAATACGAGCGTCACGCGACGAATAGAGCAGGTGAATCACGGCGGGTTGTCCATCGCGACCGGCGCGTCCGCTCATCTGGTTGAACTCAATGCTGCCAAACGGCATGTGGTAGAGCACGACATGACGGATATCGGGCAGGTTGACGCCCTCACCGAAGGCAGAGGTCGAAACGATGCAACTGAGGCTTCCGTCGCGAAACGCTTCCTCGACACGGCGGCGATCGGAGCGCGCAAGCCCGGCGTTATAGAACGCAATATGGGTCGCGCAGTCGGGCACGCGTTTGCGCAACGTCTTGGCAAGCGCCACGGACTGGTCGCGCGAGTTGACGTAGATGACGGTCTTCTCCCCCGTCGCCACGATTGACACCAGGCGGTTCTCGCGGCTCGCAAGGTCTCGGTCATCCTCGAGCTGCAAGTTCTCGCGCACCGTCTCGTCGACCACCGTGCGAGTAATCGGTAGCACGCGGGCGAGCTCGGCCACAACCGGAGCCGTTGCGGTGGCAGTCGCGGCCAGAACGACCGGGTCGCCCAGGGCCTTGAGGATATCGGGCATGTCGAGATAGGCGCTGCGGTCGCCGCCCTTGGCAAGACCGGCATGATGCGCCTCATCGATGACGACAAAACCGATGCGCCCCGAACGCGCAAAGCGGTCGCGGTGAATGGACAGGAACTCGGGCGTCGTGAGCACGATGCCGGTGCGGCCCGAAGCCAAGCCGGCAAACACGTCATCGCGCGCCGCCTCCACGGTCTCGCCGGTCAGCACGCCTACGCCAATGCCGAGCGCGGCCATCGTCGATGAGAGGTGATAGGCCTGGTCGGCAACGAGCGCGCGCAGCGGATAGACAAAGATGCTCGCCCGCCCACGAAGGACCGCCTCGCGCGCGGCGTGCACATGGAAAATCAAAGACTTGCCGCGGCCCGTTCCCATAACGGCCAGAACACTTTGGTGGTCGGCCAGCGCGTCGAGCGCCTCGACCTGCGCGCGATGCGGCTGGTTCGAGCCGATAAAGCTATGGATAAGCGAGCGCGTGAGCTCGGTATAAGAAAGCTGGGCGAGCGTCTCACGTTTACGCGACTCCAGGCGCAGGCCAGAATCCGCTGGTTGCACGCCGCGGCGAAGCTCACATGCCGGATCGTCGATATTGGGCGCCGCGGTATCGCGCACCAAGACATCTTTAATCATGAGCTTGGGCTTCACACGTCCCTGCCAATGTTCGGCCACGGCCTCGAACACCAAGTCGACGGCACTGTCGCAATTGATGAGTTTATCGATCTGCGGCACGCGGAACATGATGGCCGGCACGCTCGCGGCGCCATCGGTCGCCACAAAGCGCATGTGCTCGCCGGTTTTGCCCACCACGGCGCGATTGCACATCGTCACGCCCTCGGCGGCCAGAAGCGGCACCTTATTGCCCTGGCCAAACGGCTCAAGACGGGAAATCTGCTCGATGGTCTCGATATTCAGCTCGGAGAGGTCAACGGTGGCGGCAACCTCGTCAGTGTCCTCAAAGTCATCGGCAGGAAGCTCCGATAGCACGGCCGAAAGGCGACGGCGGAACTCATCGAGCTTGGATGCCTCGATGGTCACGCCCACCGCACCGGCATGCCCGCCGCGACGAATCAGCAGGTCGGAGCAGCGTTCTACGGCGTCGAACAGGTTGACCTTGCCCACCGAGCGGCCCGAACCGCGAGCGATACCGCCTTCGATCGAGAACAGCAGCGCCGGCACGTGATAACGGTTGGTCAGGCGGCTCGCCACGATGCCCTTGACGCCCTCGTGCCAACCTTCGCCGCCCACGACAATCGCGCGCCCGCCGTCATAAGTCTCCTCGACCTTCGCCATGGCATCGCGCGTAAGCTCGGCCTCGATCTCGCGGCGTTGGCGATTGATTTCCTCGAGCTCGGCGGCAAGCGCGCTCGCTTCGATGGGGTCGCGGGCAAGCAGCAGGTCGAGCGCCAGCTTGGGATCAGCCATGCGGCCGGCAGCATTCAGACGAGGGATGAGCGAAAACGACAGGCCGTCGGCCGTAATGGTAGAAAGGTCGGCCTTGGCAAGTGCGGCAAGCGCGATATAACCGGGGCGGGCCGTCACGCGCATCTGCCGGATGCCCTCGGCGACCAGTGCGCGATTCTCGGGCGTGAGCGGCATCATGTCGGACACGGTGCCCAGCGCCGCGACCTCTATCAGCGAACGCCAATACGACGGCTTGCCCAAACGCTCGCCCAGGACCTGTACCAGCTTAAGCGCCACACCGGCACCGGCAAGCTCGCGCGAGGGGCCCTCGTCCTCGAGCTTGGGGTCGGTCAGGGGCACGCCCTGCGGCACCTGGTCGGACGGCTCGTGATGGTCCGTGACCACCAAATCAATCCCCAGGCTCTCCAGGTAGGAGACCTCTTCCTTGGCAGCAATACCGTTATCGACGGTCACAATCAGGTTGGGTTGAGCAAGCTCGTTGACGCGGTCGAGCGCCGCACGCGACAGGCCGTAGCCCTCGTCAAAGCGGTGCGGAATAAACGGCGTGACGTTGGCGCCAAACGAACGTAGCGCCTCGGTCAACAGACAAGTCGACGTAATGCCGTCGACGTCAAAATCGCCAAAGACGGCGATACGCTCGTGGTTGCGAATAGCACGCTCAACGCGGTCGGCGACGACCGCCATGCCCGGAATAACAAGCGGGTCCGCCCAGTCGCGATCGAGCGAAGGCGTCAAAAACAGCTGGCCTTCTTCGATGGATGTAATGCCGTGCGCAACCATAATGCGCGCCACCAGCCCGGGTATGCCCAGGCCAGCCGAAAGCTCCTTTTCGAGCTCGGGGTTTTGCTGAGCGACCGCCCAGCGATGCGTCGTCTTAAGCGATGACATAGGCGCCCACCCCCGATAGGGGCAGGTCGCCGCGATACCTCTCACGGTTCATAGCGATGAGTCCTCTGTGTATGCCCGCTTCGGCAGGCAGATCTGTTGAACGGATTTATTATACCGTGCGGCACGGACGCAGAGCCTCGCGGCACGCCCTGGTTTCGGTAAACGAGGCCGGTAATAGCCTCGAAATAATCGAGCGTTTCTGACGCACGGACGCATGCGAGCGTCTAGCATATCCATTCAAACGAGTTCGCGGATAAAGGGAGTCACGGGGCATATGAAGCAATGGGTTGGACCTGTCTCTTATACACATCTCCGAGCCCACGAGACGTAGAGGAATCTC
>URWM01000066.1 GCA_900551655.1 uncultured Collinsella sp. | reverse complement strand
GTTCCAGTGCCTTGCGTGCTTCTGGATTATTTGCTGCGCTGACGGAAAGTGCGATCAGTGTCTCGTCAGTATGAAGACGTGGGTTTTTGCTTCCGAGATACTGCGTCTTTAATTCCTGAATCGGTCGTATTGCTTCTGGTGAGATTACATGGTTCTCATGAGGAATACCAGCCAGCTCTTTCAATGCATTCAGAAGAAGGGCAGAGGAGGCACCGAGCAGTTCAGAAGTTTTGCCGAAGATCATACGTCCGTCAGTCAGCTCCAGAGCGGCAGCAGGACCTTCGGTTTCTTTTTCTTTCTGAAGGCTTGCCGGAACAACTTTACGGTCTTCCAGAGAGGCATGAGCCTGTTTCAGAAGCAGTTCGATCTTACGGATTTCTTCTTCTGTACCTGTACCGGTGAGAAGCGCTGCACAGCTCTTATAGTAGCGGCGGATAATCTCCTGGCGTGATGCTTCACAGCAGGCTTCATCATCTACGATACAGTTTCCGGCCATATTTACACCCATGTCAGTAGGTGATTTGTAAGGGCACTCGCCCATGATCTTTTCGAACATTGCCTGGAGAACCGGGAAAATCTCCACATCACGGTTATAGTTGACCGTTGTTTCACCGTAAGCGTCTAGGTGGAACGGGTCGATGATATTGGCATCGTCAAGGTCGGCCGTGGCGGCCTCATAGGCGATGTTGACCGGATGCGTGAGGGGCAGATTCCAGACCGGGAAAGTCTCGAACTTGGCATAGCCGGCGGCGGTGCCGTGCTTGTGCTCGTGATAGAGCTGAGACAGGCAGGTGGCAAGCTTGCCCGAGCCAGGACCGGGGGCAGTGACCACGACGAGCGGTCGGGTGGTCTCGACAAACTCGTTCTTGCCGTAGCCATCGTCGGACACGATCAGATCGACATCGTGCGGATACCCCTCGATGGGATAGTGCAGCTTGGCGGGAATACCGAGCGCGTTCAGGCGGTTGCGGAACACATCAGCAGCAGGCTGGCCAGCGTACTGGGTGATGACCACAGCCGCGACGGCAAAGCCGTTGCCGCGGAACAGGTCAACCAGGCGCAGCACATCCTCGTCATAGGTAATGCCCAGGTCACCACGAGCCTTGTTTTTCTCGATGTGGTTCGCGTTGATCGCGATGATAACCTCGACATCGTCGGCGATGCTCTTGAGCATGCGGAACTTGCTGTCCGGTTCAAAACCCGGCAGCACGCGGCTCGCATGATAATCGTCAAACAGCTTGCCGCCAAACTCCAAATACAGCTTGCCGCCAAACTGCGAGATACGCTCTTTAATATGAGCGGCCTGCAGCTCGATATACTTCGCGTTGTCGAAACCCTGGCGCATATATGGCTCCCGTCCCGTTTCCATTTAGTGTTCTAGGCGATTATAACGGAGCAGGCCCTCCCCGAAGCCCAGGCCATCAACAGGCACCAACCAAACACGCCATCGATAAGCTGCGGTGGAATAGTCCCGTTTAACCCCTCAAGACGGCCAAACAGGAACTATTCCACCGCACTTCCCCTTTTTGGTTCAAACAAACCTGGCCTTTGTATCAATAATGGAAACGACACAGGTGGAGCATAAGTCAGCGAAAGCCCGCCAGAGCGAGCAAGGTGACGTGAAAGAGGAGGGCATGGGCCTTTTGGCCATGCCCGACGATTGAGCGTCAGATTGCCGCTCTGGCGGGCTTGCAGCGTCGAGTGGTTCCGGCGTTTGGTAAAACGCCGGAACACAAGAGCGCCCCCTCCCGCGCACGGAACGGGAGGGGGCTAAAGGTAGGAGTCTACCGGTGGGTTGACCCCACCGGACAGACGATGACCAGGTGATCCTTTACAGGATCGTCAAGGTTTCCGTGGGGTACCCGTTGGGTACTTAGAGCAGCACGCAGGCGACGGTCAGGATGACGGCGCAGACGACGGAGAGAGCGACGATGAGCTTAAGGGCAAACTTGAGCCAGGTCGTCCACTCGATCTTGGCCAGGGCGAGACCGCCCATGATGGCACCGGAGGTCGGGGTGAACAGGTTCACGACACCGATAGCAGCGGAGAAGATCATGACCATGACCTCGGGCGAGAAGCCGAGCTTAACAGCCAGCGGTCCCATGATGGGCATGGAGACGGTAGCCATACCGGAGGTCGAGGGGATCAGGAAGGACAGGCCGAAGTAGACCAGGAAGCTCATGGGAGCGAAGATCACGCCGGACAGGCCAGCCAGAGCATTGGCGGCAGCGTCGAGGACGTAGACGTCGAGGCCGGTGTTAGCCATGAGGACGGAGATACCACGGGCGAGGGCGATGACGAGAACAACGGACATCATGTCGGCAGCGCCGGTGATGAAGGTGTTAACGATCTGCTTCTCGGACAGGCCACCGATGATACCGATCAGGATAGCCATGAGGAAGAACCAGGTGGAAGCCTCGTCGAAGTACCACTGGCCAATGGGCAGGCCGGTGATCAGGGCAGACCAGCCCTGGACGACGGCGTTACCGTCGGCGTCGTAGACGGCGCCAGCGTCGAAGAAGTTGGCGACGCCCTCGTTGAGGTCGGCCAGCGGAATGAAGCCGACGATCATGACGACGAAGGTGAAGGCGAAAGCGATCAGAACACCCTTCTGACGACCGGTGAGCTTGACCTCCTTGTGGACCTCGGAAGCAGCCTTGCCATGTGCCTCTTCGGCGGCCTTGAGCTCCTGCATCGAAAGGATGGTGGAACCCTTGTCAGCCTTGACCTTCTTGGCATAGTTCATCACGAAGACGATGGACATAGCGGTAGTGACAATCCACAGGACGGCACCGAGGCCGATGATGATGGACTGGTTCACGGCAATGTCAACGCCGGTCAGAGCGTCGACGGCAGCGCCGACGGCGAACGGGTTAACCGTGGAGCCCAGGCAGCCGCAGCCAGCGCCGAGCAGGACGGTAGCGGCACCGACCATGGGGTCGAAGCCAGCGGCCATCATGGTAGCGGCGAGCAGGGCGTAGAAGGGAACGGTCTCCTCGCACATACCATAGGTGGTACCACCGAGGGAGAAGATGAGCATCAGCACGGGAATGAGCATAATCTCGTTGCCCTTAAGCTTCTGCACCAGAACGGCAATGCCGTTGTCCAGGGCGCCGGTCTCGGTCATCATGCCGAGGAAGCCGCCCAGGATCATAACGAAGAGGCAGACGGGCAGAGCGTCAGCGAAGCCCAGGATCGGGGCGGTGCAGAAATCGCTCAGACGGGCTGCGGTAACCGCGCCACCGGACGTGCCGGAGACGATAACGGTAATCACTGCAACAATTGCCAGCAGAGCTAGAAGAATGGTGAACGATGAAGGCATACCGCGCTTTTTCTTAGCGGTCTCAGTCATGGTTCTCATCCCCCCTTCATAAATCATTTAACTTTCTCGCGCGAAGCGGATCTTCCGTGCCGTGCCCACCGCCCGACGCGAGATATTTACCAGACAAAGCCGCTCGGGGTGTGCAGCAATACACCCCGAGCGAGATGCTAGATGCTCTTACTTGAGCGTGGCGTACATGACAGCCTTGATGGTGTGCATGCGGTTCTCGGCCTCGTCGAAGACCTTGGAAGCGGGGCTCTCGAAGACCTCGTCGGTGACCTCCTGCTCGGTGATGCCGAACTGCTCGCACTTCTCGGCGCCAATCGTGGTGTTGGTGTCGTGGAAGCTGGGCAGGCAGTGCAGGAAGATGGCACCCGGGTTGGCCATAGCCATGACCTCGGAGGTAACGCGATACGGGGTGAGCTGAGCGATGCGCTCGGCCCAGACCTCGTCAGGCTCGCCCATGGAGACCCACACGTCGGTGTAGATAACGTCGGCACCGGTGACGCCGTCCTTAACGTCGGTGGTCAGCTTGATGGTGCAGCCGTTGGCCTCGGCGATGGGCTTGCAGGCCTCGATGACGTCGTCAGCGGGCATGCACTCCTCGGGGCCGCAGGCCACGAAGTTCATGCCGAGCTTGGAGCAGACAACCATGAGGGAGCGAGCAACGTTGTTCTTGCAGTCGCCCATGAAGACGAGGGTCTTGCCCTTGATGTCGTAGTTGAAGTTCTCCTGGACGGTCAGGATGTCGGCGAGCATCTGGGTGGGATGCCACTCAGTGGTCAGGCCGTTCCACACGGGCACGCCGGACTTAGCAGCGAGCTCCTCGACGTCGTCCTGGGCAAAGCCACGGAACTCGATGCCGTCATACATGCGGCCGAGAACGCGGGCGGTGTCCTCGATGGACTCCTTCTTGCCCATCTGCGACGAACCCGGATCGAGGTAGGTGACGCCCATGCCCAGATCCATGCCGCCGACCTCGAAGGCGCAGCGGGTACGAGTGGAGGTCTTCTGGAAGAGCAGAACGATGTTCTTGCCCTCGAGATAGCGGTGCGGAACGCCAGCGCGCTTCATGTCCTTGAAGTTCTTGGAGAGCTTGAGCAGGTACTCGATCTCCTCGGTGGTAAGGTCGAGGAGCTTGAGGAAGCTACGGCCGGAGAGGTTAACACCCATGGTTCGTTTCCTTTCGAAAAAATGAATTACGTAAGTATTAGTGTTGCCCGTTTGACGGGCGAAACCGGTGCGGTTGTAGGGGGACCGCACCGGAAACGGAAAGACTTAGAGGTCCTCGCGCCAGAAGGGCATGCTCATGCAGCGCGGGCCGCCGCGGCCGCGGGAGAGCTCGGCGGAGGGCACGACGAGAAGGTCCAGGCCCTCCTTGTACAGCACGTCGTTGGTGACGGTGTTGCGGGCGTAGACGCAGATCTTGCCGGGCTCGACGCACAGGGTGTTGGAGCCGTCGTTCCACTGCTCGCGGGAGGCCGCGATCGGGTCGCCGCCGCCGCAGGGGATCAGCTTGACCTGGTCGACGCCGGTGGCGTCCTCCAGGACGTGCTCGAGGGTGTCCTCGATCAGGCGGATGTTCACGTCGCCCGGGTTCTTGCCGGCGGTCAGCTCGTAGACGCGCAGGGTGCCCATGATGGCGGGGTGGATCGTGAACTTATCGACGTCGATCTGGGTGAAGACCGTGTCGAGGTGCATGAAGGCGCGCGAGACCGGGATGTCGAAGGCCAGGATGCGCTCGACCTTGGAGTCGGAGTTCCAGAAGATGTTCTGGGCCATGACGTCGATAGCCGCGGCCTGGGTGCGCTGGGAGATGCCGACGGCGAGGGTCTTCTCGTTGATGTTCAGCACGTCGCCGCCCTCGGTGTGGAACTGGCAGTCGCGGCGGAAGTACAGGGAGACGTCCTTGTAGTCGGGGTGGTACTTGAAGACGTACTTGCCGTACAGGGTCTCGCGGTTGCGGGTGACCGAGTACATGCGGTTGAGGTTGACGCCCTCGCCGACGACCGCGAACGGGTCGCGGGTGAAGTAGAGGTTGGGCATCGGGTCGATGATCAGGTCGGACTCGGACTCGGAGTTGACCAGGGAGTCGAGGGTCGTGGACGCCGTGAGGGGCATGTCGATCTCGGCCTTGGTCATGCCGGCCATGGTCTTCTTGACGAACTCGAGGTTGTCCTCGATGGAGTCCAGCTTCTCGCGGACGATCTGCGGCATGTGCTGGCCGCGGATGCCGGCCTCGGCGATGTACTGGTCGGTGAACTCGGCGCGGGCGCCGGGGACCTGGTCGAACACCTCGGCGACGAGGTTCTCGAGGTAGAGCACCTCGACGCCCTGGTCCCTCAGGATCTGGGCGAAGGTGTCGTGCTCCTGCTGCGCGACCTCCAGGAACGGGACGTCGTCGAACAGGAGTCGCTCGAGCTCGTCGGGCGGCAGGTTGAGGAGCTCGTCGCCGGGACGGTGCAGGCAGACCTTCCTGAGCTTGCCGATCTCGGAAGGCACGTGCAGACCTTTCGTCATGGCCTCCTACCTTTCTTTCGGGCCCTTGTCAGGGCCGATTCGTTAGCGCCCCTCCGTGTGAGGCGTTATTGCTGACGACATATTTATATCCAAAATCAGTCCATACTTCCACCTCGCCCCCGAACGGTTTTATATGAGGGGTGAACGGCATACACATATACTTCACGCATGGCACACTTTGATTTAATAAAGTTTATTTACGTGCTTAAACGCGTTTTTAATCCAAATAACAAATGGAACTTAACTTTATTAAACCACCCTCAAATTGCATATTTCCAATAAAGCTATGAATAGAATTAGCGATTCATACCGCGTCTCAACCATTTTCATTTTTATTCAGAAAAAAGTTTTTCCTATTCATTTCTGGTAACAAATTACCGTTTACCAGACGCTTGATACCGTTCACCGGAAGCTCAGTATAAGGCCCATCGAATACCGGCTCGACTTACGGCCTCATTTGTAACAACTTGACTTCTCGGTATAGAAAAACAGTCCCGCTCCCCTCATGGGAAACGGGACTGTTATCGATAATCGTAGACAGATTTGAGCGGCTTTGAGAGCCGTCGGAATCCTAGCGATCGAACTCCGCCAGTGCCTCGCCCAAAAGCCTCAGACCCTCGCGAAGAACGTCTTCGCTCGCGCAGTAGCCCAGGCGCGCTCCGCAGGGAAGCTCAAAACGGCTACCGGGAACCAACAGCACTCCCCTCTCGGCCAGCAGGCGCTTGCAGAACTCCTCGTCATCCTCGGGAATATCCAGCTGGATAAACGAGGTGGACACGCCCTGCGGGGCCGTCCAGGAAACACGATGCTGCGTATCGATCCAAGCCTGTGCGATATCGCGGTTACCAAACACGATCTTGCGGTTACGCTCGAGAATCTTGTCCTTGTGCTCGAGCACGTAGGTCGCCAGGGCATCGTTAAACACGCCACCACAGATCATGGTGTAGTCGCGGTAGGTGCGGATGCGGTTAGACACCTCTTCGTCCGCAACGACCCAGCCCACGCGAGCTGCAGGCGTCGAATAGGTCTTAGACACCGAGTTGGTGACAATGGCCCTCTCGTACACGTCGGCTATCGACATAAAGGACTTGGTGTTCTCGAGCGGCAGATACACCTCGTCGCACAGCACGTAGGCGCCCACCGAACGGGCAATCTCGGCAATCTGGCCGAGCATATCGGCATCAAGCACCGTACCGATGGGGTTCGATGCGTTATTGATGCAGATGAGCTTGGTGTTTGGGCGAACAAGGCGCTTGAGTTCCTCGATATCGGGCTTCCATCTGAGCTCCTCGCGAAGCTCCCAATACTCGACCTCGGCGCCGAGTGTACGCGGAATCTCATAGAGCGGCGCATAGGTAGGCCACTCGGCAATCACGTGATCGCCAGGCCCGACAACGGCCATGATGGCGTTGAGGTTCGCGCCCGTGCAGCCATTGGTCTGCAGAATGTGATCGGGATTGACCTCGCGACGATACAGCTTGGCAACCTCGGCCTTAAACTCAGGCGAACCCTCGATCCAGCCGTAGTTCATCTTCTCGCGGTCCATCCGCTCATAGAACGTGGCGCCGTCCTGCTCGTCGAGCGCGCGCAGCTCGCCCATGGTAAGCGAGGAGATCGTCGACTGGGCGATATCCCACGTAGCGCCCTTCTCCCAAACGTTGAGCCATTCCTCAACGCCAATCGTCTTGATGTCCATGACTAGGCTCCAATCGCAAGAACACGGGGATGACGCCGGCGAAGGTCATGGGAATCGAGATGATGTCCAAAAGGCAAAGAGGCCGACACCGTTGGGGGGGTAACAACGTGACTGCCCCTAGACATATGAGCCACCTTACCTGATGTTCATTTAGCGTCATTCAACAAGATTGGGGCGGTGCGAAAACCCGCACCGCCCCATTGGGAGACATCTAATGGCAGCTAGATGTTTGTATTAAGACCTGTACGGGTCTTTGAAAGACTTAGAGGTCCTCGCGCCAGAAGGGCATGCTCATGCAGCGCGGGCCGCC
>URWM01000065.1 GCA_900551655.1 uncultured Collinsella sp. | reverse complement strand
ACGAGATTCCTCTACGTCTCGTGGGCTCGGAGATGTGTATAAGAGACAGACGATGACGAGCACCTTTCCGGCCAGGTCCTCTGGGAGGGCCGCGACCTGCTCAAGATGAGCAAGAAGGAGTGGTTCGGCCTGCGCGGTACCGATATCGCCATGGTCTATCAGGACGCCCTGTCCTCGCTCAACCCCTCCATGCTCATTTCCGCCCAGATGAAGCAGCTCACCAAGCGCGGCGGCACCCGTAGCGCCGAGGAGCTCCTGGAGCTCGTGGGCCTCGACCCCAAGCGTACGCTCGAGAGCTATCCGCATGAGCTTTCCGGTGGTCAGCGTCAGCGCGTTCTGATCGCTATGGCCCTTACCCGCGACCCCAAGCTGGTCATCTGCGACGAGCCCACGACCGCTCTGGACGTTACCGTCCAGAAGCAGGTCATCAAGCTGCTCAACGACCTTCAGGCCAAGCTCGGCTTTGCCATGATCTTCGTCTCGCATGACCTGGCGCTGGTCGCCGAGGTCGCCCATAACATCACGGTTATGTACGCCGGTCAGGTTATCGAGCAGGCGCCCACCAAGGAGCTGCTCACTAACCCGATCCACGAGTACACCCGCGGTCTTCTGGGCTCCGTTCTGTCCATCGAGAGCGGTTCGGGCCGTCTGCACCAGGTACCCGGCGCCGTTCCGAGCCCGCGCGATTTCCCCAAGGGCGATCGCTTCGCGCCCCGCTCGAGCCATCCGCGCATTGGCCTGGACACCCGTCCGGTCTTCAAGCGCGTGCCCGGCACCGAGCACTTCTATTCCGAGCTCCCCGACGAGGTGCTCAAGGCAAATGGTTTGACCCCTCACGCGGAGGTGATGTAGATGAGCGAGACCGCAGTCAACGGCGTCGAGCCGATCATCTTCCTTGATGACGTCCACGTCACCTTTAGGACCCGTACCGGCTCGATTCTGCACCCCAACCTGGTTCACGCCGTCCAGGGTGTAACGATTAAGCTCATGCCCGGACAGACCATCGGCATCGTCGGCGAGTCCGGTTGCGGAAAGTCCACCACCGCTAACGTCATGTGCGGCCTGCAGGCCCCCACGAGCGGCAAGGTCTACTTTAAGGGCAAGGACGTTACCAAGCGTACCGCCGAGGACCGTCGCCACATGGGCCGCGTCATCTCGGTCGTGTTCCAGAACCCGGCCACGGCGCTCAACCCCCGCATGGTCGTTCGCGAGCAACTGCTCGACCCCATGCGCGTCCACAACCTGGGTACCGAGGCCGAGCAGGAGAAGCGCGTCAAGGAGCTCTTGGAGCTCACCGGTCTGCCCAGCTCCGCCGCCGAGGTTCTTCCCGGCCAGCTTTCTGGCGGTCAGCGCCAGCGCGTGGCAATTGCCCGTGCCCTGTCGCTGAACCCCGACGCCATCATCGCCGACGAGCCCACCTCAGCTCTGGACGTTTCGGTCCGCGCGCAGATCCTGAACCTGCTGACCGACCTTAAGAAGGAGCTCGGCCTGGCCATGGTGTTCATTAGCCATGACATCCAGACGGTCCGCTATATCTCTGACGACATCATCGTCATGAATGGCGGCAAGATCGTCGAGCAGGGCGAGGCCAAGCAGGTCTTCCAGCATCCCCAGGACCCCTACACCAAGATGCTGCTCGGCGCTGCGCCGTCGCTGCTGCATCCCAAGCTCGGCGAGTAGCCTCGCTTTCCCTCCCGTGCGCCCGGTTCCCTTGCCGGGCGCACCTCCGTTGCGATTTCGAAAGGTTGGGTTCACGAGCCATGCCAAGTGCTCAGGAGCTACAACATCAATTTGGTGAATATCGAGGCGCCATGCCCCGTCCATCAGATTTCGATCTCTTTTGGAAGGATCGCATGGCCGAGGCCGACGCCGTTGGGCTTGACTATGCGATCGAGACGGCATCGGTCACCGATGCCGTGACCTGCCAGCTTTTCGACCTCTGGTATACCGGCATGTGTGGCGCTCGCCTGCATGCCAAGTACCTTAAACCCGTCTCGGACGAGCCCGTGCCATTGGTGCTTCAGTTCCATGGGTATCCGGGTGCAAGCCGCAGCTGGTTTGAGCAGGCGTCGTTTGCGGGCATGGGCATGGCACTCATCGCCCTCGACTGCCCCGGCCAAGGAGGTCCCTCCGAGGACATTGGCGGATTTGAGGGCACAACGGTCGCGGGCCATATCGTCGCCGGTATCGACGGCGACCCGGCCAACCTCTACTATGTCCGCTTGCACCAAGATATTCGCATTCTGTGCCGTATTGTTCGCGAGCTTGAGGGCATCGATCTTTCCCGTGTGTTTGTGAACGGCGCGTCGCAGGGTGGCGGTTTGGGCATTGCGACCTGTGCGCTTAACAGCGAGCTTATCAATCGTGCCGCCATCCTCTATCCCTTCCTGTCGGATTTCCGCCTAGTCTGGGATTTGGATGCCGACGACATTGCCTACGAGGGCCTGCGCTATTGGTCTCGCTGGTTTGACGAGGACTCGACTCGTATTGACGAAGCCTATGCCAAGCTGGCGTACTTCGATTCCAAGAACTTTGCCCCTATGGTCAAATGCCCCGTGCTGTTTGGCACCGGCACAGCCGATACCGTCTGTCCGCCAGCGACGCAGTTTGCGGTCTATAACAACCTGACCTGTGAAAAGCGTCATGAGTTCTTTGAAGGCTTTGGCCACGAGGAGATTCAGGATTTTGACGATCTGATCATTCCGTTTTTCTGCAAGGGAGGGGAGGCTCATGTCTAAGTGCGAGAGCAATGTCAATGAGCTGATTGTCTCCGACCTTGTGGGGATTCCCGGAACGGTCTCGTCAAGGCTCGCTGATTTCCGGGATTGGCGCGGTGATGCTTCTGCGGATGTTTCCGAATTAGAGATAGCCGCTTCGGACCTTGAGGTTTGCGGGCCGAGTATTACGGCGATCGATTTCGCCAATCCGTATGCCCGCTACTCCGAGGTTTCCTTTGAGCTTGGTGGCGATGTGGTCCACGCACGTTTGATCGAGCCTGCCGGTCGCGCCCGAGCATCCGAGCTTGTGCCGCTATGTCTGATGTTTCACGACATCGACCGACCCGTGCGGGGATGGCATCACATGACGAGGTTTGCGGCCATGGGATATGCCGTGCTTGCGCTGGACGATGAGGCGATTGGATCCAGCGAGCTGCAGCAGGGGATTGCCTCTCCTGCTTTTGTCAAGCGCGTCCGTTGGGGTTGCGCGATGGCGAAGGTGGCGCGCAATCTTGATGGCATGGACCCCGACCGCATCTTTGCATGGGGCGAGGGCCTTGGTGGCGGTGTCGCTTTGGCGGTCTCCGCCTTGGATAAGTGTGGCCTTGCCTGCACGGCGGTTGCCAATCCAATTCCCGGTGGCCTTGAGGCGCTGTCGTCTCGGGTGCGCGGATCGGTTCTCATGGGCACATCGCTTATGGATGCCGCGAGCGACCCCAAGGATCAGTTTGCCGTATTCAACGGTCTTGAGTGTGACCGGAGGCATATCATCTATGCCAAATACGCTCACGAGCGCATCAATGCGTTCGAAAACGAAGTCGTAGACTTTTTTAACCAAACGTTCTACTCGTGTTCTTTGGCCTAGACGGCCTGGACACTGCCAACAAGAGTGGGCGGCATAGGGCTGCCCGCCAGACAACTAAGGAGATTCTTGTGGCAACTCAGAAATTCACCGGCGTTATCCCTCCCGTCGTTGTTCCCGATACCGAAGACCACCAGCTCGATGTTGCCTCCTTTGAGCGCAGCATCAACCGCATGATCGATGCCGGCGTCGATGGCCTGTTCTTCCTGGGCTCTTCGGGCGAGGTCGTTTTCTCCACCGATGAGCGTCGTCGCCAGATCATCGCCGAGGCCGTTCGTATCGTCGACCACCGCGTGCCCGTCCTGGTCGGCATCATCGATACCGAGACCGAGCGCATGATCGAGCACGGTAAGGTCGCTCAGGAGCTGGGCGCCGATGCGCTTGTCGCCACCTGCCCGTTCTATGCCCTGCAGGGCATGACCGAGGTCGAGGAGCACTTCCGCATCCTGCATGAGGAACTCGACCTGCCCATCTTCGCCTACGACATCCCCGTGTGTGTCCACACCAAGCTCCCCTGGAAGCTCCTTGCCAAGCTCGGCGCCGAGGGCGTCCTTGCTGGCGTCAAGGATTCCTCGGGTGATGACATCTCGTTCCGCTACCTCGTTCAGGAGAACGAGAAGAACGGCCATCCGATGAGCATCCTCACCGGTCACGAGGTTGTTGTCGACGGCGCCTACCTCGGTGGCGCCGATGGTTCCGTCCCGGGTCTCGCTAATGTTGAGCCCGAGGGCTACGTGCGCCAGTGGAAGGCCGCTCAGGCCGGCGACTGGGCTACCGTCAAGGCCGAGCAGGATCGCCTTAACGAGATCTCCCACATCTGGGATGTCACCTCAGGCGTTCAGGGCTATGCCGGTGGCGTCGGTGCCTTCAAGACCGCTATGAACCTCATGGGCATCTTCGACAGCCCGACCATGCCGCGCCCGGTGAAGGCCATGACCGGCGAGAACGTCGAGGCTATTAAGAAGGTCCTCCAGGACAACGGTCTCCTGTAAAGCTTCCCCAGGCACCCGATCTTGGGGCTCAAGTGGTCGGTCGTGACCCATTAGGTCAACGCCCGACCACTTTCACCCCAACCTCGGGCACCTGGAAAACCTTTACCGCGCTGTGACGGCTAGCCTGACGGCGCATTTCCTGTAGTTGTTTTTATCTCCTAAGGAGAGCGACATGGAGAACAAGTACATTTGCTCCGTTGATATCGGCGGCACCAAGATTGCGACCGCCATTATGGAGTACCCGGCTGACGGTAGTGTGCCCCATCCCGTTTTTGAGGCCGAGGTTCCCACTGAGGCCCAAGAGGGCGGCGAGGCCGTCTTCCAGCGTATCGAGGCATCCATCAAGGCTGCTCTCGAGGCGAATCCCGATGTCGAGGTCCTTGGCGTCGGTATCGGTGCTGCCGGCGTCGTCGATCCCAAGACGGGCGCCATCGCGTATGCCAACGAGATCATGCCCGGCTGGTCCGGCGTTCAGTTGGGGCCGCGTCTGCGCGAGGATCTCGGTCTTCCCGTTGCCGTTGTAGGCGACGTGCAGGCTCATGCTCTGGGCGAGGCCCACTGGGGTGTCGGCAAGGGCAAGTTCTCCGTCTTGTGTCTTGGCATCGGTACGGGTATCGGCGGCGCATATGTCGAGAACGGCCGCGTGATGCAGGGCTTCCATGGTGCTGCTGGCCATATGGGCCACATCGAGTGCTCGGCTGCCGCCGGCATTCCCTGCGCCTGCGGGCGTTCCGGCCATCTGGAGTCGGTTGCTTCGGGCACTTCCATTGGTCGTATGTACGATGAGCGCTTTGGCCGCGTCGACCCCAGCCGTCCTTCGGTCGGTCGCGATGTGAACGACCTGTGCCGCGCGGGCGACGCAAAGGCGACCGAGGTCATCCATGACGCCGGCTTTGCGCTGGGTGCCAGCTTGGGCTCGCTCGCTAACATCCTGGACCCTGAGGTCATCGTGCTTTCGGGCGGCGTGATTCACCAAGGTCCCGATTGGCGTTCGCAGACATGGAAGGATTCGGTGCACGAGGGCTATGCCAGCCAGGCGCTCGATCCGCTTCAGGACACGCCGATCCTCATCGGTTCTCTGGAGGGCGACGCGCCGCTCATCGGTGCCGCCGAACACCTTCTTGCATCGTTGAAGTAAACATAACTACCAAGTGCGCCTTCTGAGGTGCCGCAGATTGACGTGAAAGAGGAGCGAAGCGTACTTCGGTACGCGAGCGACGGTTTGAACGTCAAGGTGCGGTGTCTCAGAAGGCTGTTTTGAGAAAGGTTGAGTCGAACATGACCGTTGATCCTTTGATCCAGTCCCTGAAGGGTAAGCTCGTCGTGAGCGTTCAGGCGTATATGGGCGAGCCGCTTCGTACGCCCGAGACCATGGCTCAAATGTCTCGCGCTTGCGAGCTTGGCGGCGCCGCCGCCATTCGCTGTCAGGGCCTTGCCGACATTGCCGCTATTAAGGGTCGCTGTGAGGTTCCCGTCATCGGCCTGTGGAAGGATGGACACGAGGGCGTTTACATCACGCCGACGCTGCGTCACGCTCGCGCCTGCGTTGCTGCCGGTGCCGATATCGTGGCGATCGACGCCACCGATCGTCCGCGTCCCGATGGCAAGACCGTCGAGGACACCTTCCGTCCGCTGCACGAGGAGGGTGTGCTCCTGATGGCGGATTGTGCCACCATCGAGGACATTCGCCGTGCGGTTGATATGGGCTTCGACCTTGTATCCACCACGCTTTCTCATGGTGTCGCCGCCATCGACTGCACCATGGCCGATGGCCCCGATCTGCCGCTCCTGCGTCAGGCGACCGAGGAATTCCCCGGCCTTCCCATCATTTGCGAGGGTCGCGTGCATACGCCCGAGGAGGCTCGCGCCGCGATTGATGCTGGCGCCTGGGCCGTTGTCGTCGGCACCGCCATTACGCACCCCACGAGTATTACGAGTTGGTTCAAGGCTGCGCTTGAGGCGTAAGACAGGCCTCGTATCCGCTCGGGGCGGTATACTCAATATAGGCAATTGACCGCGCGGGATCCGGGTTGCTGGATCCCGCGCTTGTTTTTGGGAGGCAGCACATGCAAAAGGGAGATGCCATGGATGCGGCGGAGCGCTCGGAGCGCATCCCCGATATCGTCATCATCACCGGAATGTCCGGATCGGGCCGCACACAGGCCATGCACGTGTTCGAGGACATGGGCTATTTTTGCATCGATAACCTGCCTCCACGTCTCATCGCCCAGCTTGCCGAGCTCGTCGGCATTAATACGGGCGTGGGCAGGCATCTCGCTGTCACCTGCGATTTGCGTAGCCAGGGACTGTTTGACGAGTTGCTCGATGCGGTCGCCGCGCTCGAAGAGCGCGAGATGAGCTGCGACATCGTGTTCCTGGAGGCTTCTGACGAGGTGCTGATTCGTCGCTACAGCGAAAATCGCCGCCGTCATCCCATTGCCAAGCCGGGGGAGACTACGGCCGATGCCATTCAGCGCGAGCGCCTTCAGCTGCAGGGCGTGCGCGATCGAGCCGATATGATTATCGACACGAGCCGTCTGCGCACCTCTGCGCTGCGCAACAAGCTACGTATGGCATTTTCCGAGTTGTCCGACCAGCAGCTCATGGACGTCCACGTGTTCTCGTTTGGCTTTAAGCACGGCATGCCCGTCGAGGCGGACATTATGATCGACGTCCGCTTCCTGCCTAATCCGTTCTACGATCCCGAGATGCGCACGATGACCGGTCTCGATAAAAAGGTCTCCGATTTTGTTCTGGACCATCCCAAGACGCAGGAGTTTTGGAAGGCTTGGACACAGCTGCTCGATACGGTGATGCCGGGCTATATCGCGGAGGGTAAGCCGCAGCTTTCTATCGCCATCGGCTGCACGGGCGGCCAGCACCGCAGCGTTGCCATTGCCGAGGCCACGGCCCGTTACCTGGAAGGCGCCCAGTATCACGTGAGCATTTCCCACCGCGATCTGTCGCGCGCCAACACGAAGGCATAGGCCTGCATGTCGTTTACCGCCGAGGTGCGCGACGAGCTTGCGCGCTGCGAACCCGAATGTGAATACTGCGACTTGTCGACGCTTGCCGCCCTCACGCGTGTGAGTGGTACGCTCTCGCTTACCGGCTCTGGGCGGTATCGTTTGACGGTTGCGACTGAGACGGGAGCCGTCGCGCGCACGATGATCACGCTGACGCATCGTATCCTTAAGCTCAAAACGGAGTTCACCGTCCGCAAATCTGTCTTGCATAAGGTTCGAAACTACCTCATCACCTTGCCTGATCAGCCCGATTTGGATAAGGCTCTGGTGCTGCTGGGCATTCTCGACCGTAGGG